>NZ_JBEOSD010000151.1:0-20418 GCF_040302735.1 Streptomyces sp. NPDC097619
GTAAACGGCAACGCTCGCGATCCCCGCGTCCCGGCAGGCCCGGGCAACACGGACAGCGATTTCGCCACGGTTGGCGATGAGCACCTTGCGCACGATGGCTCCCTCCTTGAAACAAGCTGAGTTTAGGGACTGCCGACACGGCCTTTCGACCCGTCCCCAGAGGTGACCTTGCCCACACAGAGTGTGATGTGCGTGCTGCTCAAGGCCCTGAATCCCTTATGGCGCCGTGGGTCAGGGGGATCCCCGACTGCACAGTAACCCCGTTCTGTGGCCAAGGTCTCTGTCCGCGCGCTCATCGCCCCGGCGGGATTCTTTGTCGGTTCCCTACGAACGCGTACGCATTTCTTTGCCACTCCGCCAAGTACTCCGGAAATGCCCCGTCGTGCGCGGTGCCGACGGGCGCGCGGCAGTTCGAAGAACCCGTTCCCGGGCCTTGTCCCCGGGTTTACCCATGAGTAGCCTCGCCGTCGTCGGACACACGTCGTACACGCACGCTCAGCGCGGGGATGGGGTCGTTGTGGCACGCAGACTCGTGGCCGGACTGGCCGCGCTCCTGCTCTTCGGCGAGGCCCTCGGCTTCGTGCTCGTGAACCACGTGCTCGGCACCGTCGCCCGGCGGCAGTCCATGTCCATCGCCGGGACGAACCCGGACCTGATGGTCACCGGAACCTACGTGCTGGGCGCGGTGATGGGGGTGTTCCTGGCCTGCTGCGCCGTGGTGCTCGCGCTGACGGGGCTGCGGGACAGGGCCCCGGGCCGGGCGGCCCGGATCCTGCTGATCGTCTGCGTGGTCGTGCACGTGGTGCTCGGGGCGCTGGCGGTGGGGCTCGTGGGCTGGGGCGGGTTCGCCTTCATGGCCCTCGTGCTGACCCTGCTGATGCTGTCGCTCACCCTGTACGGGAAGGCCCCTCGGGGGAAGGCGGGGGCGCCGGTGCCCGGCACCCCCTGATCCCGCGCGGGGCCGCCACGGACCCCGTCACGGGTCCCGCGTCGGCGCTCAGGCCCACAAGTCGGTGATGGCCACGTCCAGTTCGCCCAGCAGGGAGCGCAGCAGCGGCAGCGAGAGCCCGATGACGTTGCCCGGGTCCCCGTCGATGCCGTCGATGAACGGGGCCGAGAGGCCGTCCAGGGTGAAGGCGCCCGCCACGTGCAGGGGTTCCCCGCTGGCCACGTAGGCGGCGACCTCGGCGTCGGAGGGGGTGCCGAAGCGGACGGTGGTGGAGGCGGTCGCGGAGACCTGCCGGCCGTTCGCGGTGTCGATCACGCAGTGGCCGGTGCGGAGCACCCCGCTGCGGCCCCGCATGGCCTGCCAGCGGGCGGTGGCCTCGGTGGCGTCGGCGGGCTTGCCCAGGGCCTCGTCGTCCAGCTCCAGGACCGAGTCGCAGCCGATGACGAGGGCGCCGGCGGCCTCGGGGAGGGCGGCCACCACGGCCGCCTTGGCCTCGGCGAGGACCAGGGCCAGTCCGGCGGGGGTGTCGGCGCTCAGGGCGTCCTCGTCCACTCCGCTCACGATCACGTGCGGGGCGAGGCCGGCCTGCCGGAGCAGGTTGAGTCGGGCCGGGGAGGCGGAGGCGAGGATCAGCGGGCGCGCGTCAGTCATGCGGCCCATCGTAGGAGTCCGGGCGGGGGCCCCGTCCGCCCCGCCCTCAGATGCCCAGCAGGTAGACCAGCACCAGCATCGCGAGGACCAGGATGACGGTGAGGCGCCGGAACATGGCCTGGGTCTCGCGCATGTCCTCGGGGGGCTCGTTCTTCGGGTCGGACCAGAGCATGCCCCGATCATGGCCGCGGAGACGCCGCCGGCGCCTGAGTACGGGTACTCAGGCGCCGGCGCGCGAACGGACCGTCCCGCTCAGGGCGGGCCAGGCCGGAGCCTACTGGCCGGGCCAGTAGGTGCGGCTCCAGGCCCGCGGGCCCGGGGCCGGCAGTCGGTGCCGGGCCACCCGGGCCGGTGCGGACCACTCCGCCGCGACCCCGGGCGGGCCCTGCGGCGCGGCGGCCAGGGCCGCCGCGCGGGCTTGGACCACCGCCAGGGCGGCGGCCAGCTCCTCGGGGGTCGGATTGCCCTTGACGACCTTGATCACGGGTCCTCCTCGGCTTCTCGGGGCTGTTCGGGCCGCTACAGGGGAATGTTGCCGTGCTTCTTCGGCGGCAGCGACTCGCGCTTGGTGCGCAGCTGCCGGAGCCCCTTCACGATGTGTCCCCGGGTTTCCGAGGGCAGCACCACCGCGTCCACGTAGCCGCGCTCGGCCGCCGTGTACGGGTTGAGCAGGGTGTCCTCGTAGTCCGCGATCAGCTGGGCACGGGTGGCCTCGCCGGTCCCGGCGGCCTCGGCCTCCGCGATGGTGCGGCGGTGCAGGATGTTGACCGCGCCCTGGGCGCCCATGACGGCGATCTGGGCGGTGGGCCAGGCCAGGTTGAGGTCCGCGCCCAGGTGCTTGGAGCCCATCACGTCGTACGCGCCGCCGAAGGCCTTGCGGGTGATGACGGTGATCAGCGGGACGGTGGCCTCGGCGTAGGCGTAGATGAGCTTGGCCCCGCGCCGGATGATGCCGCCGTACTCCTGGTCCACGCCCGGCAGGAAGCCGGGCACGTCCACGAAGGTCAGCACCGGGATGTTGAAGGCGTCGCAGGTCCGCACGAACCGGGCCGCCTTCTCACTGGCGTTGATGTCCAGACAGCCCGCGAACTGCATGGGCTGGTTGGCGACCACGCCCACCGGGTGCCCCTCGACCCGGCCGAAGCCGGTGAGGATGTTCGGCGCGAACAGGGCCTGGGTCTCCAGGAACTCCGCGTCGTCCAGCACGTGCTCGATCACGGTGTGCATGTCGTACGGCTGGTTGGCGCTGTCCGGGATCAGGACGTCGAGTTCGAGGTCGCTGTCGGAGACCTCGGTGTCGGCCTCCTCCGGGAAGGCCGGGGCCTCGGAGAGGTTGTTCGAGGGCAGGTAGGCCAGGAGCGACTTGACGTACTCGATGGCCTCCTTCTCGTCGCCGGCCATGTGGTGTGCCACACCGGAGGTGCTGTTGTGGGTGCGGGCCCCGCCCAGCTCCTCGAAGCCCACGTCCTCGCCGGTGACCGTCTTGATGACGTCCGGGCCGGTGATGAACATGTGCGAGGTGCTGTCCACCATCACCGTGAAGTCCGTGATGGCGGGGGAGTACACCGCGCCGCCCGCGCAGGGCCCGACGATCAGGGAGATCTGCGGGATCACCCCGGAGGCGTGGGTGTTGCGGCGGAAGATCTCGCCGTACATCCCGAGGGCCATGACGCCCTCCTGGATGCGGGCGCCGCCGGAGTCGTTGATGCCGATGACCGGACAGCCGGTCTTCAGCGCGAAGTCCATGACCTTCACGATCTTCTGGCCGTACACCTCGCCGAGGGCGCCGCCGAAGACGGTGAAGTCCTGGGAGAAGACGGCCACGGGACGGCCGTCCACCGTGCCGTAGCCGGTGACGACGCCGTCGCCGTAGGGGCGGGTCCGGTCGAGGCCGAAATGGGTGGAGCGGTGTCGTGCGAGCTCGTCCAGCTCGACGAACGACCCCTCGTCCAGAAGCAGGTCCACGCGTTCACGGGCCGTCAACTTGCCCTTGGCGTGCTGCTTCTCGACGGCCCGTTCGGACCCCGCGTGGGTCGCCTCGTGGATGCGGCGCTTCAGGTCCGCGATCTTCCCGGCGGTGGTGTGGATGTCGGTCGGCGCCGGTTCGGGCGCCTGAGAGGGTTGTGACATCGGGGTAGCGGCTCCCTGCCTGGTCAACCTCGTGACTACTGATGGCTACTGGCACGTAGGGTAGCGGCGCGCATGGCGCTCGGCAGTGCGGCGTTCCCCACACCTAATGTGGCTTGCATGACGTCATCGGATGCCTCAACGCCCGCACCGTCCGGCCGCTGGTCCAGCCTGGACCGCCCCCCGCTGGTGCCGTCCTCCCTCCGGCGCTCCCTGGTCACCCCCGCGGGCCTGTGGACCTCCCTGGAGGTGGTGGAGAGCACCGGTTCCACCAACACCGACCTCGCCGCCCGCGCCGCGGAGCTCCCCGAAGGGGCCGTGCTGCTCGCCGAGGAGCAGACCAGCGGCCGCGGCCGACTGGACCGCAGCTGGACGGCGCCCGCCCGCTCCGGGCTGTTCTTCTCCGTCCTGCTCAAGCCCGGTGACCGGGTCCCGGTGGAGCGCTGGGGCTGGCTGACCCTGCTCGCCGGGGTGGCCACGGCCACCGCCCTGTCCCGCGCCGCGGGCGTGGACACCGCCCTGAAGTGGCCCAACGACCTGCTGGTCACCATCGGGGGCCACGAGCGGAAGACCGGCGGGATCCTCGCCGAGCTGGCCGCGGACGGGGTGGTCCTCGGGATCGGGCTGAACGTCTCGCTGACCGAGGAGGAGCTGCCGGTGCCCGCCGCGGGCTCCCTGGCCCTCGCCCAGGCCGCCGTCACCGACCGCGACCCCCTCCTGAAGGCCGTGCTGCGCTCCCTGGAGGACTGGTACGGCCGCTGGCTGCGGGCGGGCGGCGACCCCTCGGAGAGCGGGCTCCAGGAGACCTACGCGGCCGGCTGCGCCACCCTCGGCCGGCACGTGCGGGCCGAACTGCCCGGCGGCCGGGAGCTCACCGGAACGGCCGAAGCGGTGGACGCGGAGGGGCGCCTGGTGGTCCGGACGGCGGACGGGGAACGGGAGGCGGTCGGCGCGGGCGACGTGGTTCACCTGCGCGCGGGGCAGTAGGTACGGCCGGTGGGGAGTGAGCTACGGCACACCTGCCGTATGGTTTAGGCGATCGAGGTCCCGTCGGTGATCACCTGGATCGGCAGGGCGGTGCGCGCGGAATGGACAGGAGGCGGCCCTTGACCGTCGACGACGCGGGTTCCGGCGCACCCGGAGGCGGGCGACCCGCCTCCGCCGCGGGGCGTACCGGCAGCGGTTCGGGCGCCCCCGCCCACCCCATCGGACGCGACCAGCACACCCCGCTGCACGAGGTGGACCACACGGTCGAGCCCACCGCCGACCCCCTCGCCATCCGACTGGAGCAGCTGATCCTCGGCGCGGAGCGCCGGTACACCCCCTTCCAGGCGGCCCGCAGCGCCGGCGTCTCGATGGAGCTGGCCTCCCGCTTCTGGCGGGCCATGGGCTTCGCCGACATCGGGCAGGCCCGGGCCCTGACCGAGGCGGACGTGCTGGCCCTGCGGCGACTGGCCGGCCTGGTGGAGGCCGGCCTGCTCAGCGAGCCGATGGCGGTGCAGGTGGCCCGCTCCACCGGACAGACCACGGCCCGGCTGGCCGAATGGCAGATCGACTCCTTCCTGGAGGGCCTGACGGAGCCCCCGGAGCCGGGGATGACCCGTACCGAGGTCACGTACCCGCTGGTCGAGCTGCTGCTGCCGGAGCTGGAGGAGTTCCTGGTCTACGTGTGGCGGCGGCAGCTGGCCGCGGCCACCGGCCGGGTGGTGCAGGCCGCCGACGACGAGGAGATGGTGGACCGCAGGCTCGCCGTCGGCTTCGCCGACCTGGTGGGCTTCACCCGGCTGACCCGGCGCCTGGAGGAGGAGGAGCTCGGCGAGCTCGTCGAGACCTTCGAGACCACCGCCGCCGACCTGGTCGCCGCGCACGGCGGCCGGCTCATCAAGACCCTCGGGGACGAGGTGCTGTACGCGGCCGACGACGCCGGCACCGCCTCCGAGATCGCCCTGCGCCTCATCGAGACCATGGACGGCGACGAGTCCATGCCCGAGCTGCGGGTGGGCATCGCCTTCGGCACCGTGACCACGCGCATGGGCGACGTCTTCGGCACCACCGTGAACCTCGCCAGCCGGCTGACCTCGATAGCGCCGAAGAACGCCGTCCTGGTGGACGGGGCGCTGGCGGAGGAGCTGGGGCGCACCGGGGACGCCCCGGTGTCGGAGAAGACGGCCGAGTCGGAGGAGTCGCCCTCGTACCGGTTCGCGCTCCAGCCGATGTGGCAGCGCCCGGTCCGCGGCCTCGGGATCGTGGAGCCCTGGCTGCTGACCCGGAGGACGCCTAAGATCCCCGGGTAACGCTCGTTAACCGGGAGGGTCCTTCGCCATGTCGTCGTCAGTGCCGTCGCCTGCGTCCGCAGCGTCTCCGTCCGCCCCCGCCGGGGTCGCCCACGAGTCGGGCGCGGTGGTCTCGGGCACCCGCTTCGGGGAGTTCGTCGAGGTGGTGCGGCACGGTGACGGCGGGCACGTGGCCGAGCTGGTCCTCGACCGCCCCAAGGCCATGAACGCCGTCTCCACCGCCATGGCCCTCTCCATCGGGGCGGCCTGCGCGGCCCTGGCCGCCGACCCGACCGTACGGGTCACGGTCCTCACCTCCACGCACGAGAAGGCCTTCTGCGTGGGCGCCGACCTCAAGGAGCGCAACGGCCTCTCCGACGCCGAGATGGTCCGCCAGCGCCCGCACAACCGCGGCGCCTACACCGGGGTCCTGGAGCTGCCCATGCCCGCCGTCGCGGCGGTCGGCGGCTACGCCCTGGGCGGCGGCTACGAGCTGGCCCTGTCCTGCGACGTCATCGTGGCCGACGAGAAGGCCCTGGTGGGTCTGCCCGAGGTGTCCGTGGGCGTGATCCCCGGCGGCGGCGGTACGCAGCTGCTGCCGCGCCGGGTCGGGGCGGCCCGCGCCGCCGAGCTGATCTTCTCGGCCCGCAAGGTACCCGCCGCCGAAGCCCTGGAGCTGGGCCTGGTGGACCGGCTGGTCCCGGCGGGCGAGGCCCGGGAGCGGGCCCTGGAGCTGGCCGCGGTGATGGCGGCGAACTCCCCGGTGGGCCTGCGCAACGCCAAGAAGGCCCTGCGGCTGGGGCACGGCCTGGACCTGCGGACCGGCCTGGAGGTCGAGGACGCCGCCTGGCGGGCCACCGCCTTCTCCGGGGACCGGGCCGAAGGCGTGGCGGCCTTCAACGAGTCGCGCAGCCCCGTCTGGCCGGGACAGTAGTCCTGCCCGGGGTTCCCGGGGGCCGCCGGGGGTCGGGCGGGCGAGCGGGGCGGGCGCGCGCGGCTCGCGTCGGACCGTTCGCGCCGTCCCCGGGCCCCGCGGGGCGTACCGCCGAATGACCCCGGGACCGTCACCAAATCGGACAAAAGTGATTACTCTTGGGTGATGGGACTTGACGGGCGACTGCGCGCCGTCGTGAGCCTGGCGCAGGCCATGGCCGCGGCGCACGCGCCGCGGGACGCGGTCCGGGCCGCCGCCCGCGGGGCACGGCTGGCCATGGGCGGTGACTTCGCGGCCATCTCCGCCTGGGAGCGGGAGCGCGGCCGGCTGCGGGTCCTGGTCAACGAGGGGGAACTGCGCCCCGGCGAGGAGGAGTTCCCCGCCGACGAGTCCTACCCCGTGCACGACTTCCCCGAGATCACCGAGTTCCTGCACGAGCGCTGGGCGGGCGGGGCCGGCCCGCACGCCTGGGTCGAACGGGCCGACGGGGCCGGGCACCGGGCCGCCGGGCTGGTCCGCCGCGGTCGGAGCAGCTGCGTGGTGGCCCCCGTGGTGCTGCACGGACGGGCCTGGGGCGAGCTGTACGTCGCGCGCCGGGCCGGCGCCGCCGTCTTCGGGGCGGAGGACGCCGAGTTCGCCACCGTGCTCGCCGCGGTGGTCGCCGCCGGGCTGGCCCAGAACGAGCGGCTGGAGGAGGCCCGGCGGCTGGCCTTCACCGATCCGCTGACCGGTCTGGCCAACCGGCGCGCCGTGGACGTGCGGCTGGAGGAGGCCCTGGAGCGGCACCGGACCGAGGGGGCCGTGGTCAGCCTGGTCGTGTGCGACCTCAACGGCCTCAAGCGGGTCAACGACACCCTCGGCCACGCCACCGGGGACCGGCTGCTGGAACGTTTCGGCTCGGTGTTGAGCCTGTGCGGGGCCAAGCTGCCCGGGGCCCTGGCCGCCCGCCTCGGCGGGGACGAGTTCTGCCTGGTCGCCGCCGGTCCCTCCGCCGACGAGGTGGTGGAGGCGGCCGCGGAGCTGTGCGACCGGGCCGCCGGCCTGGCCCTCGGGGAGGGCGTGGCCTGCGGGGTGGCCTCCACCGGGGACCCCATCGGGCCGGTCCGCTCGGCCCGGCGGCTGTTCCGCCTCGCGGACGCCGCCCAGTACAAGGCCAAGGCGGCGCGGTCCCCGAAGCCGGTGGTGGCGGGGCGGGACCACAGCGTCGTACGGCTCGCCGACAGCGCGCCGCCCGGGACGGGGGAGCGGCGCCGGTTCCGCGGCCGGAGCGGATCCGACGGAGGGTCGGACGGGGTCCGGGAGCGGTGAGGGGCGCCGTGCGAATCGACTAGTGACAGGTTCGGATTCAGTCCGTAGGGTGCTGAATATGGATATGCACACTGTCGTGGTGGGGACCTCCGGCGTCACCGCCGAGGACGTCATCGCCGTGGCCCGCGGCAACGCCCGTATCGAGCTGTCCGCCGAGGCCCTCCGGGCACTCGCCCGCGCCCGCGAGACCGTGGACGCGCTGGCCGCGAAGCCCGAGCCCGTCTACGGGGTGTCCACCGGCTTCGGCGCCCTCGCCACCCGGCACATCGGCCCCGAGCTGCGCGCCCAGCTCCAGCGCAACATCGTGCGCAGCCACGCCGCGGGCATGGGCCCCCGGGTGGAGCGCGAGGTGGTCCGCGCCCTCATGTTCCTGCGCCTGAAGACGGTGGCCTCCGGGCACACCGGGGTCCGCCCCGAGGTGGCGCAGACCATGGCCGACCTGCTCAACGCCGGGATCACCCCGGTGGTCCACGAGTACGGCTCCCTCGGCTGCTCCGGCGACCTGGCCCCGCTCTCGCACTGCGCCCTCGCGCTCATGGGCGAGGGCGACGCCGAGGGCCCCGACGGCACGGTCCGCCCGGCCGCCGAACTCCTCGCCGCCCACGGCATCTCCCCGGTGGAGCTCAAGGAGAAGGAGGGCCTGGCCCTCCTCAACGGCACCGACGGCATGCTCGGCATGCTGGTCATGGCCATCGCCGACCTCCGACAGCTCTACACCGCGGCCGACATCACCGCCGCGCTCTCCCTGGAGGCGCTGCTCGGCACCCCCAAGGTGCTCGCCCCCGAGCTGCACGCCATCCGCCCGCACCCCGGCCAGGGCGCCTCCGCCGCCAACATGGCCGCCGTGCTCCAGGGCTCCGGCCTCACCGGCCACTACCAGCAGGACGAGGCCCCGCGGGTGCAGGACGCGTACTCCGTGCGCTGCGCCCCCCAGGTCGCCGGCGCCGGCCGCGACACCCTGGACCACGCCGCGCTCGTCGCCTCCCGCGAGCTGGCCGCCGCCGTGGACAACCCGGTGGTCCTCCCCGACGGCCGCGTCGAGTCCAACGGCAACTTCCACGGCGCCCCCGTGGCCTACGTCCTGGACTTCCTCGCCATCGCCGCCGCCGACCTCGGCTCCATCTGCGAGCGCCGCACCGACCGGCTCCTCGACAAGAACCGCTCGCACGGTCTGCCCGCCTTCCTCGCCGACGACGCGGGCGTGGACTCGGGCCTGATGATCGCCCAGTACACCCAGGCGGCCCTGGTCAGCGAGATGAAGCGGCTGGCCGTCCCGGCCTCCGCCGACTCCATCCCCTCCTCCGCCATGCAGGAGGACCACGTCTCCATGGGCTGGTCCGCGGCCCGCAAGCTGCGCACCACCATCGGCAACCTGACACGGATCGTCGCGGTCGAGCTGTACGCGGCCACCCGCGGCATCGAGCTGCGCGCCGGCCTCACCCCCGCCCCGGCGAGCGCCGCGGTCATCGGGGCCGCGCGGGCGGCCGGGGTGGCGGGCCCGGGTCCGGACCGCTTCCTCGCCCCCGACCTGGCCGCCGCGGAGGCGTTCGTCGCCTCCGGCGGGGTGGTCGCGGCCGCGGAGTCGGTCACCGGTCCGCTGGCCTGACCCGCGGGCGGTCCCGCCCGGTCTGTGCGGGCCGGTCCCGCCCGGTCGGCCCCGGCCGGTCCCGGCCGGGTGGAGACCTTGTCAGGTCCGCTCCGGACCGGTCGGAAACGGAACCGGAACGGAACGCTGCGGAAAGCAAAGGAGGCGCCGTCGGGAGAACCCGACGGCGCCTCTTCCATGCTCTCTCCGGGCCCCTCGGCGGGCCCGCGGACCCCCTCAGCGCCCCCGGGAGCGGCGGACCGAGAACACCACGCAACCGGCCCCGACCCCCAGGCAGACCGTGCCGCCGAGCAGGTAGGGCGTGGGGTCCACGCCCCCCGTCTCGGCCAGCGCGAGCTGCCCGGACACCTCGGAATCGATCATTCCGGAGGGTGTCGCGGCAGCGGTCTGACGGGAAGCCGGAGCCGCGACCACGTGATCGGTGGTGGCGTTCGCGGACGGGACGAACCAGAGGGCGGTGAGGAGGGTTCCCGCTCCGATGGCGGTGAGCAGCGGGCGACGTGCGGACACGGTGCGATCCCCCTTGTGGCAGCAGCGAATTGGCCGTGTGCGGCGATGCTAGTGAAAGGGGCGGGTCGGGTGGAAGTCGGGGCCCGCCGGAGGCATAGTCTCCCGCACATGAGCACATCTGAGTCATCACGATACGTACGGCTTCGGGTGGATCTGGTCCTGGAGGTGACCGAGTCGAAGGCCCTGACGGGCGCCGCGCTGGAGCACATCCGCGGCGACGCCTTCATGCCCGACGAGGAGCGCGGCCACGCCGAGTCGGCCGTGAAGGAAGACGAAGCGGAAGCCCTCGCCTACCTCATCGACCCCTTCGACCTGCTCTCCGAAGTGCCCGGAGTCGACCTCGCACAGGCGTCCTGGAGCACCGAGCCGGTCGAATACGACCCCGAGTCCATGGAGTGGGACCTCGACGAGGAAGATGGACCCTTCGGAGGGGACGGACCCTCCGAAGGTGACGACGAGGACGAGGACGACGAGGACGGACCGGACGCGGCGGACCCCGCAGGCGCCCCGGACCGGGCCGGGAACCGGTAGCCCGCACACCCGCGGGGCACGGCCGGGCGGCCCCTCCTCCCGGCTCCCGCGGACCGGTGTGACGGACCACATCCGCCGGATGTGGAACCGAACCCGCACGCGAATGCGTTGTCACAACGAGGCAGGGAGGTCCCACGGACCGCCCTGCCCGGGGATTTCCGGGGTTTCGGCAACGATGGAGAAGCGTGTGAGGACGGACAGCAAGCGGCGGCGCAGGGCCCTGGCAGCCGCGTCCGCGGTGCTCGGGGGCGTACTCGTCCTGTCGGCGTGCAGCGACGACACCAAGGGCGCCGGCGGCGACCCGTCGGCGAAGACGCAGGCGGACGTGGACGCGGCCGCGGCCAAGGACGCCTCGAAGGCCCAGATAACCGTCACGCCCAAGGACGGCGCCACCAACGTCGGCATCAACAGCTCCACCCAGGTCACCGTCGCCGAAGGCACCCTGACCCAGGTCGAGCTGAAGAGCGCCGACGGCGTCGTCGAGGGCAAGATCGCCGCCGACGGCAAGAGCTGGAAGCCCGACGGCAAGCTCAAGCGCGCCACCAAGTACACCCTGACGGCCACGGCCAAGGACGCCGAGGGCCGCGAGGCCCACGAGAACGCCTCCTTCACCACCGTCTCGCCGGACAACAGCTTCATCGGCAGCTTCACCCCCGAGGACGGCCAGAAGGTCGGCGTCGGCATGCCGGTCTCGATCACCTTCGACAAGCCGATCAAGAACCGCAAGGACGTCCAGTCCGCCATCACGGTGAACACCACCAGCGGCCAGGAGGTCGTCGGCCACTGGTTCAGCTCCCAGCGCCTGGACTTCCGCCCCGAGGACTACTGGAAGGCCGGCTCCACCGTCACCCTGAAGCTCGCCCTGGACGGCGTCGAGGGCGCCCCCGGCGTGATGGGCGTGCAGGAGCGCACCGCCACCTTCCAGATCGGCCGCTCCCAGGTCTCCGTCGTCGACGCGAAGACCAAGCAGATGACCGTCACGCGCGACGGCCAGGTCGTCAAGACCATCCCGATCTCCGCCGGCTCCCCCGACAACCCGACCTACAACGGTCAGATGGTGATCTCCGAGAAGTTCAAGGAGACCCGGATGAACGGCGCCACGGTCGGCTTCAAGGACAAGGACGGCAAGGGCGAGTACGACATCAAGGACGTCCCCCACGCCATGCGCCTGTCCACCTCGGGCACGTTCATCCACGGCAACTACTGGGGCTCCGACTCGATCTTCGGCAGCGTCAACACCAGCCACGGCTGCGTGGGCCTGAACGACACCCAGGGCGCGAACGACCCGAACACCCCCGCCGCCTGGTTCTACGACAACTCCCTCATCGGTGACGTCGTCACGGTCAAGAACTCCCCCGACAAGGAGATCAAGCCGGACAACGGCCTCAACGGCTGGAACATGGACTGGTCGGAGTGGAAGGCCGGTTCGGCGGTCTGATCCCGGACACACGGGCCGCGGCGCGCGCACCGCGAAGGTGAGCGTCCGGCCCACGGACGCGCACAGGTGGCGGGGCACCCGGAAGGGGCCCCGCCACCGACGTGTCCGGACCCGGACCGGCGCCCCGGGCCCGCGGCGGCCCGGCTCATGGAGCCCCCGATGTGGGGTACGGCACGCCGACGCGGCCGCAATGCGGTGGCGGCACGGCACCGGACTGTGCCTAGGGTCGGAGGATGAGCGACGAAGCACAGGCCCCGCACGACGTCCCGGCCCCCGTCACCCTGGACGCCCCGCCCGGCGAGGCGCAGACGGCTGCCTGGCACGCGGTCCGCGCCGCGGCCCACGCCCACGACCTGCCCGGCACGCCCGGCCCGAGCCCCGTGGAGACCGCCGGGAAGCTCCGGGTGCCCCCGGCCCGCGGCCGCGACCTCTGCGTGGCCGTCCCGGCCCGCACCGGCCCGGCGGACGCGGCGGGTGCGGCGGGCGAAGGCGAAGGCGTGGGTGAGGACGGGGGCGCGGCCACGGAGTACGCGGGCGTCGCCGCGCTGGTCCTCTTCAACGACCCCGGCAACACCCACACCGCCTACCTCGACACCCTCACGGTGCACCCCGCCGCCCGGGGCCGGGGCACCGGCACCGCCCTCTGGGAGCGGCTGCGCGCCGAACTGGTCGAGGAGGGCCGGACCTCCGTCTCCGCCCTGATCGACCTCGGCGGCCCCGGCGAGCGCTTCGCCCGCTCCCTCGGCTTCGAGAACGTCCTCCCGATGGGCTGGTACGTGCAGACCCTGGGCCCCGAACCCGCCCCCGAACCGGAGCTCCCCGAGGGCTACCGGCTGGTCGCCTGGCGGGGCATCGTCCCGGACGAGCACGCCGTCGCCACGGCCGTGGCCCACGCCGCGATGGAGGACGCCCCGGACGGCGCCCTCGACTCCCGCACCCCCCTCTGGGACGCGGAACGACTGCGCGCCGCCGAACGGCTCGTCCTCGACCGCGGCGGCCGCATCCTCACCGTGGCCGCGGTCACCGCCGCCGGCGACGTGGCCGCCTACACCGAGCTGGTGCTCACCGACCCGGCCGCCGTCCGGGCGATCCAGTACGACACCGTGGTCGTGCCCGGCCACCGCGGCCGCGGCCTGGGCCGCGCCGTGAAGCTGGCCATGCTCGCGCAGCTCCGCGAACTCCACCCGGACGTCCGGGAGATCGGCACCAGCGTCGCCGACGAGAACGGGCCCATGCGCGCCGTCAACGAGGCCCTCGGCTACCGACTGGAGCGCCCCTGCGGCTACTTCCAGCTGGCCCTCGACGCGAAGGACTGAGCCGGGGCGAGCCGGGACGAGGACGAGGGGGCGGGGATCAGGGCCGCCAGACGTAGCGCACGTCGGGCTCCCGCTCCTCGTTCCCGGAGCCGTCCGTCCGCTCCGCCGCCACGAACCCGTGCCGCTCGTAGAAGCGCTGCGCCGGGCCGTTGCACTGGAAGGTCCACAGCTCCAGACCGGCCGGGCAACGCTCCTTCGCCAGCCCGACGAAGGCGTCCCCGAGGCCCTGGCCGAACCGCTCCGGGGCCAGGTACAGCTGCTCGACGACCCCGTCCTCCAGCACCATCATCCCGGCGGCCGTCCCCTCCTCGTCCCGCGCCAGCCAGGCCGTACCGGCGGGCACCACCACGTACCGGAACCAGTCGCGCACCTCGTCGTCGGTGTGCGCCCGCCGTACCGAGGGCAGGGCCGCTCCGTAGGAGCGGAGCCAGACCTCGGCCAACTCGGCGGCGTCCTCGGCCCGGGCGGGGGAGAGGACGAAGGGAAGGGTGCTGCTGTTCACAGGCGGACGGCCTCCGTGTCGCGCCCCACGGGCCGCCGGACGCGGCGGTCCCCCACCGGCCGACCCGCTCCGCCGGGCAGTTCGCATGCTTGCGCCCCCAGGAGAGCCCACGAACCGGGGGTCCGCGCAACCGGTTTCTTCACGGGCCCCTTCACCGGGGCCCTTCACCGGATCCGTCGCCGCGCCCCTCGACGGATCCTTCACCGGTTCCTTCGCCGGGCCGTCCCCCCGATCCTTCCCCCGAACCTCCGCCGGATCCTTGCGGCCCGCCGCCGGTCGCGGCCGCGGGCCATCCCGCGGCGGGCTCGGCGCGGACCCGGTCGGCCTCGGCGCGCAGCCAGGGGAGCCCGTGCTCGACGATCGCCGCGAGCAGTTCCTCGGCGGCCCGCTCGCCCCCCGCCGGGTCGTCCGACCGGAAGCTCCACCAGTGGTCGCCCTGTTCCCCGGGCATCACCTGCCCGATCCGCTCCGGGGACCGCGGGCTGCCCACGTACTCGGTGCCGGGCTTCGGTCGGGCCGGGAAGCGCGGATACCACTCCCGCACCCGCTCCCACTCCGCCTTCGGCACCACCGACAGGTTCACCGTGGCCCGCTGCTCGTCGGCGGTGTTCCCCCGCGCCTTCTGGAATCCGAGCTGCACCCACAGCTCCTCGTCCGGAAGCAGGTAGACCGCCCCGGACCCCTTGAACCCCAGCTCCCGCAACCGGGGCGCGATCCGCCCCTTCAGCATCCCGTCGAAGCCCACCGCGCACCCTCCGTCCGCCCCCCACCACCACGGGCACGATCCCACGCACCACGAACCCCCGCCCGGTGGGAGCGCCGTCAGAGGGAGTCGAACCGCTCGACGCCGACCGCGGTGTGGGCGGCGTCGAGGATGCGGCCGATCTCCGCCGCCGCGTGACGCGCGCCCGCACCGTCGGCCGTCTCCGCCTGCTGCTCCCAGTGGTGCAGCGCCCGGGCCGGCCCGGGGTGCCGCTGGATGTGCACGTACACGGACCACTTGGCCACGAACCGGCGCAGGGGGCCCAGGTCGGACCCCTGCCGGGAATGGTCGGCGGCCTCGTCCAGCTCACGGGTGAACGCGGGCAGGGCCGCGGGCGCGATCCGGGCCAGCGCCTGCCGCAGCGCGGTGACGGTGGCCGGCGGCTGCGGGATGAGCGGCTGCCCGGATTCGCTGCTCGACACCATTGCTCCTCGGGGTCAGCGGATGGCCAGCCCGGGGATGAGCGCTGCGATGCCGGACATGAGACTGCCCAAGCCAGCCAGGGTCACCACCGAGGCTTTCCCATCGGAGAACAACCCGGTGAAGAACTCTTTGACCTTCCGGCGCACGAGCAGGAGCTTCACCTTCTGCCAGCGGTGCTGACGGATATGACAGCCCAGGAGCAGTCCAGAGGCGTTGTTGCGGCATCCGTCCTCCACTCCCCGACTCCGGACCAGGGCACCACAGGTCACGGGTGCTTGGAACAGGCACCACAGCAGGGTCAGTGCCGATAGGGCGGCGACTGACGCCGGTCCGGCGGCGGAGTTGACCCATGCCGCCACCAACAGAAGACCGGTCAGCACACCCCACCACTGACCCAGACCACCCAGAGCTTTTGCCTTCGTTCCCCGCGCTGTCGCCATGGAGGAAGGGTGCGCAGCGTGGCGATGGGTCATGCCCCTGGCATGAGGCGTGGCCGGATCCTGAGGTCGATCGGCGCGTTCACCTCGTCGTCCTGCTGGTGTTCCGTAGGGCCTCGTCACCCCGCCCGATGGGATGGTCCGGGCGGGGGTGGCGCCGGTGGGGTCAGGGGGTGGGGGAGATGGGGCAGGAGACGCCCGTGCCGCCGATGCCGCAGTAGCCGCCGGGGTTCTTGTCGAGGTACTGCTGGTGGTACTCCTCGGCGGGCCACAGGGGGCGGCCCTCGGCGGGGAGGACCGTGGTGGTGATGTCCGCGCGGTGGCCGGCGGTGCCCAGGGCCCGCTGGTAGGCGGCGCGGGAGGCCTCGGCGGTCTCCTGCTGGGCCGGGGAGTGGGTGTAGACGGCGGAGCGGTACTGGGTGCCGACGTCGTTGCCCTGGCGGAAGCCCTGGGTCGGGTCGTGGGCCTCCCAGAAGACCTTCAGGAGGGTCTCGTACGGCAGCTGCTCCGGGTCGAAGACCACCCGGACCACTTCGGTGTGCCCGGTGAGGCCCGAGCAGACCTCCTCGTAGGTGGGGTTCGGGGTGTGCCCGCCCTGGTAGCCGACATACGTGGTGTACACGCCCGGGGTCTGCCAGAAGACGCGCTCGGCGCCCCAGAAGCAGCCCAGCGCGAAGTCGGCGGTCTCCAGGCCGGCCGGGTAGGGGCCGGCGAGGGGGGTGCCGAGGACCGTGTGGGTGGCGGGCAGGGTGAAGGTCGGCTCCGGGCGGCCCTTGAGCGCCTGCTCCGGGGTGGGCAGCTCGGGGGTACGGCGGCCAAACAGCATCGGGGGCTCCTCGGGGAGGGGACGGCCTTCCGGTAACGCGTCACGGCCCCGCCGGATTCCCGCCGGGGCGGCGGCGGGATCGTGGCGGGGCCGGGACGCGAGCGGTGACGGAGCCGTCGTGGCCTGCGGTGGAGCGGGGGCCGGCGGTGGGGGGCCGGGGCCCGTCGTGAGGCTGCGGGCTGCGGGCCGTGGGCATCGGTCGGCCGGTGGCCTGGTCGTCAGCGGGGCAGGGTCGCCGGGGAGCCGCCGTTGGCCTCGTAGCCGGCCACCGCCAGCGCCCGGTAGACCGCGTACTCGGCGGCCGGGTCGGCGCTGTGCGACCAGGGCAGGGCGCCGACGTAGCCGTCCACGTGCCGCAGCTGCTCCATCGCCTCCGCCCACCGCTCGGCCCGCACCAGGAAGAACAGCAGCAGGTGCCGGGCGTGCGCGAGCATCGGGTCGTCCCGGCGGGCCGAGTTCACCGCGTACAGGGAACCGTCGATGGCCCGCGAGACCACGGCGCTCTGGTAGAAGCCCTGCGAGAGCGTGATCTCCGGCAGGTGCTCGAAGACCCCGAACAGCGGCAGCGCCGCCAGCAGGGAGCCGCGCGGGGCGCGGGCGGCCGCGGCGTGGGTGAACGCGTCGGCCTTCTCCCGGGAGCCGTGCCACTTCTCGCACCAGTAGTGCAGGGCTGCCAGGTGCGCGCCCATGTGCTCGGGAGCCCGGTCGATCACCTTGGCCCACAGCTCGTTGAACTGCGGTTCCGGATAGGCCAGTCCACGGGCGATCGCCAGCTCCGTGATGTACGGGATCGGGTCCCCGGGCGCCAGCAGCGCCGCGTCACCGCAGGCCGTACGGGCCTCTTCCAGGATGATCCGGTGGTCCTCCGTGCCGACCCCGCCGGAGGCCCGCCACGCCTGCTGCACCAGGAACTCGGCGTGCACCTGCGCGCCGCCCGCGTCCTTCGGGGACTCCAGCCGCCAGGCCCGGAGCCAGGCCGCGCCGCTGCCCGGCTGCTGGGCCAGCTCCAGGGCCGCGGCCCCGGCGAAGGCCTGCACCCGCTGCCAGCGGACTTCGCCCTCCTTGGGGGTGCCGGCCAGCAGCTGGGAGGCGGCCCGCCAGTCCTGGTTGCGCTGCACCAGCCCGAGGACGTCCATGAGGTCGTGGTCCGGGCCGGGGACGCGGATGTCGAGCTCTTCCTGCCGTACGAAGCCGTAGTCCGCCGGGTCGGCGGCGTCGGGGGAGCCCGGCACCGCGAGCCGGATGCCGCCGCGCCCGCGGCGCGCGAACGTGACGACGACGGCGACCAGCATGCCCATCGCGAGCAGGAACCACAGAATCTCCATGTCACCAGCGTTCCACATCGGCTCCGGAACACCCCCGGAGGCCCGGTCGGACCCGTGCGGACCCGGTCGGACCGCTCGCGCCCCGGTCTCCCGGGGCGCCGCCGCCGGGACGGGACCGGGCGCGGGATTTCCGGTGCGCCCCGCCGACGGACGCCGCCGGGACGGAAGGCCCGGGCCGGTGCGGGCCGGGCTCCCGGGTGGCGGTTCCCCGGTGAGGACCCGGCGGCCGCCTTCGCCGGCGATGTTGACGATTTCGTGAACGCCTGGGCCTGATCCCGACCGGCTCCCCACCGACCCCGACAGCCGCCCTCCCGGCCCCCGTGGACCGGCCCCGCGTCCGTGTCCCGACGGGCAGGCGGCGGCGCGGCGACGGCCCCGCGTGGCGTGATCCCGTACCGGCCGGGCCCGCCAAGGGCGTTGGCCGACCGGTCGGTTCGCTCCCGACGCAACTCCCCGTCACGCCCCCGGAACCCCCGGTCACGCCCCCGGAACTCCCGGCTCCGCCGCGTGCGCCCCCCGTCGCCCGTCCCGGCGCGCCGGGGCCGGGACGCGAGGGCCCGCCGGGCGCAATAGGCTCTGTGTCATGAGCCACGAGCAGCAGAGCTTCGAGACCCGCGCCATCCACGCGGGCAACACCGCCGACCCCCTCACCGGCGCGGTCGTGCCTCCGATCTACCAGGTCTCCACCTACAAGCAGGACGGCGTCGGCGGTCTGCGCGGCGGCTACGAGTACAGCCGCAGCGCCAACCCCACCCGGACCGCCCTGGAGGAGAACCTCGCCGCCCTCGAAGGGGGCCGTCGCGGGCTCGCGTTCGCCTCCGGCCTGGCCGCGGAGGACTGCCTCCTGCGCACCCTCCTCTCCCCGGGCGACCACGTGGTCATCCCCAACGACGCCTACGGCGGCACCTTCCGCCTGTTCGCGAAGGTCGTCGCGCGCTGGGGCGTGGAGTGGTCCGTGGCCGACACCTCCGACCCGGCCTCGGTGCGGGCCGCGCTGACCGACCGCACGAAGGTCATCTGGGTCGAGACCCCCTCGAACCCGCTCCTCGGGATCACCGACATCGCCCTGATCGCGGACATCGCGCGGACCGCGGGCGCGAAGCTGGTCGTCGACAACACCTTCGCCTCCCCCTACCTCCAGCAGCCGCTGGCCCTGGGCGCGGACGTGGTCGTGCACTCGCTGACCAAGTACATGGGCGGGCACTCGGACGTGGTCGGCGGCGCGCTCGTCACGGCCGACGAGGCGCTGGGCGAGGAGCTGGCCTACCACCAGAACGCGATGGGCGCCGTGGCCGGCCCCTTCGACTCCTGGATCGTGCTGCGCGGCATCAAGACCCTCGCGGTCCGCATGGACCGGCACGCGGAGAACGCCGGCAAGGTGGCCGAGCTGCTGTCCCGCCACCCGAAGGTCACCCAGGTCTACTACCCGGGCCTGCCGGAGCACCCCGGCCACGAGATCGCCGCGAAGCAGATGCGCAACTTCGGCGGCATGGTGTCCTTCCGCGTCGTGGGCGGCGAGGAGGCGGCGGTCGAGGTCTGCAACCGCGCCAAGCTCTTCACCCTGGGCGAGTCCCTGGGTGGTGTGGAGTCCCTGATCGAGCACCCGGGCCGGATGACCCACGCCTCGGTGGCCGGGTCCGAGCTGGAGGTCCCGGCGGACCTGATCCGGCTGTCGGTCGGCATCGAGAACGCCGACGACCTGCTGGCGGACCTGACGCAGGCGCTCGGCTAGGAGCCGGCGAACCCGGGCGGACACGCCCGGGCGGGGCCCTGCCGGGCCCGGGGAGCACGCAGGCCGCGACCGGATTCGCGCGGCTTGTGTGCTCCCCCTTTTCTTCCCGAATTGTTAGGCTCGTGGTTTCGCCCACCGCTGGTGTGGCTTTGTATTCCCTGTACCGACGAGGAGCACCTGTGACCCAGACGAGCGAGAGCGTCACCTGGCTGACCCAGGACGCCTACGACCAGCTCAAGGCCGAGCTGGAGTACCTGTCTGGTCCCGCCCGTACCGAGATCGCCGCCAAGATCGCGGCGGCTCGTGAAGAGGGTGACCTGCGCGAGAACGGCGGGTACCACGCGGCCAAGGAGGAGCAGGGCAAGCAGGAGCTCCGGGTCCGCCAGCTGACCCAGCTCCTGGAGAGCGCCAAGGTCGGCGAGGCCCCGGAGTCCGACGGCACCGCCGCTCCCGGCACCGTGATCACCGTCGCCTTCGACGGCGACGAGTCCGACACGATGACCTTCCTGCTCGCCTCCCGCGAGTACGCGTCCTCCGACATCGACACGTACTCCCCGCAGTCGCCGCTCGGCAAGGGCGTGTCCGGGAAGGCGATCGGCGATGACGCCACCTACGAGCTGCCCAACGGCAAGACCGCGACTGTGAAGATCCTGGACGTCAAGCCGTACAACGGCTGATCACCCGGAACGCGAACGAAGGGGCGGTGCCCCCCCTGAGGCCCGCCTTCCGCGTCGCGAGGGGCCACCCGGCCGGACCGGGTGGCCTCT
>NZ_JBEOSD010000152.1:0-20290 GCF_040302735.1 Streptomyces sp. NPDC097619
GGGCGACGCCCGGGACGGCCGCGACGGCGGCCGCCGCGGCGGTGCCGGCGAGGAATCCGCGGCGGCTCGGTCCTGCGGGTGCTGGCGCGTTCATCGGCGGTTCTCCTGCTTTCCATCGGGGACGGGTGCGGAGTGGTGCGGAGCGGGCCGGAATCCGGGCATGACGGAAATTCCCCGAACGGCTTTCCGGGAATGCCGGAAGGAAGGGGGCGGCGGGTCGCACAGACCATTCCCGCCGCCCTGCGGTGAGATTAGGGGACACCGAAAGGCGCGTTCAATGTACGCAGTGTGAAATGTGACGGCGCAGGCCGGGGCGGGCCGGTTCCGACGCGACGGGGACTCCCGTCGAGCCAGGGGGCATGACCGATCCCCCCACCCCGCCCCATCCTCTCTTTCCATAATCCGGAAATGACTTTCCGCATGATGGTAGCTATGCTCCAGCCTCCTGAAAGCCGTCCGCAGCGGGGGGAGCACTTCAATGAGCGGAACGAACGAACAGCGCGTGGCCCTGGTCACCGGATCGTCCTCGGGCATCGGCGCGGCCGTGGCCCGGAGGCTGGCCGCCGACGGACTGCGGGTGGCGGTCAACTCCGTCCGCAGCACCGAGGCCGGGCAGGCCCTGGCCGCCGAGCTGCCCGGGGCCGTCTACGTGCAGGGAGACGTGTCCGACGGCGCCGGGGCCGCCCGGGTGGTGGAGACCGTCGTGGCGCATTACGGGCGCCTGGACGTCCTGGTCAACAACGCGGGGACCACGGCGTTCATCCCCCTCGACGACCTCGAAGCGGCCGACGCCGAGGTCTGGCGGCGGATCCTCGACGTCAACGTGATCGGCGTGTGGCAGATGACCACGGCCGCGGCCCCGCATCTGCGGGCCTCCGGCGCCGGGGCCGTCGTGAACGTCTCCTCGGTCTCGGCCACCCGGGCCCTCGGCAGCTCCGTGCCCTACGCCGTCAGCAAGGCCGCGGTGAACCACCTGACCCGGCTCCTCGCCTCCCAGCTCGGCCCGACCGTACGGGTGAACGCCGTCGCCCCGGGGCTCATCGACACCCCCTGGTACGAAGGGGCGGAAGAGGTCTGGGAGAGCTCCAAGGAGTGGATCACCACCCACACGCCGCTGCGCCGCGTGGGCACCCCGGAGGACGTGGCCGAGGCGGTCCGGTACCTGCTCGACGCCGGCTACACCACCGGGGACGTCCTGACCGTGGACGGCGGCCGGCACCTCGTCTGAGCCGACCGGCCCGCCCGCGCGGGGCCCGAGCCGGGCGGGTCGGTCAACCGATCCGCCCGGCCCCGCGCATCCGGGCGAAGGCGTACACGCACCCGGCCAGCGCCAGGTCCGACAGCAGCATGAAGCCGATGGAGTAGGAATCCTGGGCGCTGTACACGGCGCCCATCACCAGGGGCGGCAGGAAGCCGCCGAGCCCGCCGACCGCGCCGACGATGCCCGTCACGCTGCCCACCTGGTCGGGTGGCGTGACCCGGGCGACGAGGGCGAACACGGCTCCGCTGGCGGTGCCGAGCCCGGCCGCCATCAGCAGCAGGCAGACGGTGGCCGTGGGCACCAGCCCGGGGTCGAAGGCCTGCACCACGGCCAGGACCGCGACCGCGCCCAGGGACACGGCCGTGACCACCGCCGGGTCGAGCCGGTCCGCGAGCCAACCGCCGATGGGGCGGAACACCACGGTGACCAGGGCGAAACCGGCGGCCCGGGTGCCCGCGTCGGTGGGGTCCAGGCCGTACCAGGTCTTGAGGTAGGTGGGCAGGTACACCCCGAAGGCGACGATCCCGCCGAAGCCGATGGCGTACAGGGCGGAGAGTTCCCAGGTCACCCGGAGCCGACCGGCGGCGGCCAGCCGGGTGGTGAGCGGGGTGGTGGGGACCGCCCGGCCCGGCCGGTCCCGGATGAGCAGGGCGGCGAGGACGGAGTACACGGCGAGCGCGGCGGCCAGGGCCAGGAAGGGCAGGTTCTCGCCACGCTCGTACAGGCGCGGGGTGAAGTAGCCCGACAGGGCGACGCCCCCCATGCCCATGCCGAAGATCCCGAGGGCGGCCCCGCGGTGGGAGGGCGGGAACCAGGAGTTCACCAGGGGCACGCCGATGGCGAAGGTGGTCCCGCCCAGGCCCAGCACGAAGCCCACCGCGAGCAGCGCCGGATAGGAGCCCTTGGTGGGCACAAGCAACAGCACGGGGACGATCGTCAGGGCGCTGACCAGGGGGAACAGCAGTCTGGCCCCGTACCGGTCGGTGAGCGCCCCCACCGGGACCCGGCCGAGGGAGCCGACCAGCACTGGGACGGCCACCAGCACCGACTGGGCGAAGGAGGTCATGTGCAGCCGCTCGTCGAGGCTGCCCGCGATCGGGGCCACGAGGTCCCAGGCCCAGAAGGTGAGGGTGAAGCCGATCGTGGCCACGGCCAGGTTCCGCCAGGCGGCGGCGGAGGGCCGCTCCCCCACCTCCGACGCCCCGCCGGCCGCCGGGGGCGGCCCGACGGGTCGTGCGGTCCCGTTGCTCCGACCGGCCATCGGCACGCTCCCTGTCCCGCCCCGCGGGGGTTCGGCGCGGCCCCTTCGGCGGGCCGCGCGCGAGGCGGCCGGAACCCGTCCGGCCGCACCCTGACGCCTCCCATCCTCGACGGCCCACCCGTCCGCCGCATCCGGGCGGACGACCGGAACCCACCGGCGGAGGCCGAGCCGAAGGGACGGCGGTCAGCACGGGAACGGGCCTTCCTGCCCCAGTCCAGGGGACCTTGGCCACCCAAGATGTAGTGGTACCGAATCCGATCCACCGCCATATGTAGTGTGTGCATGGCCGGTTCGGCCGGAGGTGCCCCTCGCCCCCGACCGTGACCCCGGAGAACCCGGTGCGAACCCGGGACTGCCCCGCAACGGTGAGCGCGCCCCCGCGCGCGAGTCCGACCTCCCCCGGCCCCGCACATCCGAGCCGAGCCCCGTGGGAGGGCTGCCGTGACCACCGTCGACGCCGTCGAGACCGTGACCGAGTACCTGGAACGCCAGGACTGGCGGGTCAACGCCAACGCCAACCAGGGGTACTCCCTCGGCGGGCTGATCCTGAACGCCGCGGGGAAGATCACCGCGAACTACTGGCTGGAGGCGGTCTACCCGCCCGAGGTCTCCCGCGCCCACCGCGAGGGCGACCTGCACCTGCACGACCTGGACGTGCTCGCGGGCTACTGCGCGGGCTGGTCCCTGCGCACCCTCCTCGCCGAGGGGTTCAACGGGGTGCCCGGACAGACCGGCTCGGCCCCGCCCCGCCACCTGTCCTCCGCCCTCGGGCAGATCGTGAACTTCCTGGGCACCCTGCAGAACGAATGGGCCGGGGCGCAGGCGTTCTCCTCCTTCGACACCTGCCTGGCACCGTTCGTGCGGGTCGACGGGCTGACGTACCCGCAGGTCCGGCAGTGCGTGCAGGAGATGGTGCACAACCTCAACGTGCCGTCCCGGTGGGGCACCCAGACCCCGTTCACCAACCTCACCTTCGACTGGACCTGCCCGGAGGACCTGCGCGCGGAGGTGCCCCTGATCGGCGGCGAACCCGCGGAGTTCACCTACGGCGAGCTCCAGGCCGAGATGGACCTCATCAACCGCGCCTACATCGAGGTCATGACCGAGGGGGACACCGCGGGCCGGGTGTTCACCTTCCCGATCCCCACCTACAACATCACCCCGGACTTCCACTGGGACGGCGGGAACGCCGAGCGGCTGTTCGCGATGACGGCCAAGTACGGGCTGCCGTACTTCCAGAACTTCGTCGGCGGGGACCTGGCCCCGCACATGGTGCGGTCCATGTGCTGCCGGCTCCAACTGGACCTGACCGAACTGCTCAAGCGGGGCAACGGGCTCTTCGGCAGCGCCGAGCAGACCGGTTCGCTGGGCGTGGTCACCCTCAACTGCGCGCGGCTCGGGCACCTGTACGCCGGGGACGAACCGGCGCTGATGGCCGCGGTGGACCGGCTGTGCGGGCTGGCCCGGGACAGTCTGGAACTCAAGCGGAGCACCGTGCAGGGGTTGATCGACGGCGGGCTGCTGCCCTACACCCGGCGCTACCTGGGCACCCTGCGCAACCACTTCTCCACCATCGGGGTCAACGGCGTCAACGAGCTCGTCCGCAACTTCACCGGAGGGGCCGAGGACATCACGGATCCCGCCGGGCAGGCCCTCGCCCTGCGCCTGCTGGACCGGATCAGGTCCCTGATGGTGCGGTTCCAGGAGGAGACCGGCCACCTGTACAACCTGGAGGCCACCCCGGCCGAGGGCACCACCTACCGGTTCGCGCGGGAGGACCGGCGCCGGTTCCCCGGCATCCTCCAGGCCGGCACGGAGGCCGAGCCGTACTACACCAACTCCTCGCAGCTGCCCGTCGGCTTCACCGACGACCCCTTCGAGGCGCTGGAGCGGCAGGACCCGCTCCAGACCCGCTACACCGGGGGCACCGTCCTGCACCTGTACACCGCCGAACGGATCCCGACCGCGGAGGCCTGCCGGGCCCTGGTGCGGCGGGCCCTGGAGAACTTCCGGCTGCCGTACCTGACCGTGACCCCGTCCTTCTCGGTGTGCGCCGACCACGGCTACCTGGACGGGGAGCAGGAGCGGTGCCCCCGGTGCGGGGCCGCCTGCGAGGTGTGGACCCGGGTGATGGGCTACCACCGTCCGGTGGCCTCCTTCAACACCGGAAAGCGCGGGGAACACGCCGAGCGGGTGCCGTTCCGGGCGGGGGTCGACGCGTGATCCGGATCGGCGGCTGGTCGCGGCTGTCCACCTGCGACTGGCCGGGGAAGCTGGTCGCCACGGTGTTCTGCCAGGGCTGCCCGTGGCGGTGCGGCTACTGCCACAACCCGGAGCTGCTGCCGGTCCGCACCCCGGCCGCGGTGTCCTGGGCGCAGGTCGAGGCGCACCTGGGGCGCCGTACGGGGCTGCTGGACGGGGTGGTGTTCTCCGGCGGGGAGCCGCTGCTCCAGCGGGGGCTGCCGGAGGCGGCCCGCCGCGTGCGGGCGCTGGGGCTGGGGGTGGGGCTGCACACGGGCGGCGCCTTCCCCCGGCGGCTGGCGCGGCTGCTGGAGGCGGGGGCGTTGGACTGGGTGGGCTTCGACGTGAAGGCGCCGCCGAGCCGGTACGAACGGGTGACCGGGCTGGGGCACGCGGCGCTGTCGGCCCGGCGGAGCCTGGAACTGCTGCTGGCCTCCGGGGTGCCGTACCAGCTGCGGACCACGGTCGATCCGGAGCTGCTGGACGGGCCGGACCTGGCGGCGCTGGACTCCTGGTTGGCCGGGTACGGGGCTCCGCCCACGCACCGTCAGGCGGTCCGGCGGCCCGCGGAGCCGCGCGCCGGAGCGGCCTGAGCGCGACGGGCGCCCGGGTGCGGGGGCGTCCGGGCGCCGGTCGGGTGGGCCACCCGGGCGAGGACGGTGGGGGGCCGTCTCCCCGGCAGGCTCCCGGTCGGGCCATGATGGGCCTTTCTGTGACGGGAGTTGAGCGATGGCCGACCATGACCTGACCGGATTCGAGCGTACGACCTTCACGCACGCGGGGGTCACCCACCGGGTGCTCCGCCGGGGCACCGGGCCCGCGGTAATCGTGATCGCGGAGATCCCGGGGGTCACGCCCAAGGTGCTGCGGTTCGCCGAGCGGGTGGCGGAGCTCGGCTGCACGGCGGTGCTGCCCGTGCTGTTCGGGACCCCGGGCCGGGACCCGCACCCCGACGCGCACGGCCGTGCGGCGAGCGCCGCCTACCTGGTCCGTTCGGTGGTCCGGGTGTGCGTGTCCCGCGAGTTCACCGCCTTCGCCACGGGGCGGAGCTCCCCGGTGACGGGCTGGCTGCGCGCGCTGGCGGCCCGGGAGCACGAGCGGTGCGGAGGGCCCGGGGTCGGCGCGGTGGGCATGTGTTTCACCGGCGGGTTCGCCCTGGCCATGGCCGTGGACGACCGGATGCTGGCCCCGGTGCTGTCGCAGCCCTCGCTCCCCCTGCCGGTGGGCGCCCGCCGGTCCGGGACGATCGACGTCTCCGCCGAGGAGCTGGCCGTGGTCCGGGGGCGCTGCGAGCGGGAGGGGCTCCAGGTGTTGGGGCTGCGCTTCCGCGGGGACCGGTACGTCCCGGGCGATCGTTTCCGTTTCCTGGAAAGGGAGTTGGGCGACGCCTTCGTGGCGGTGGAACTCGATCCGGCGGACGCCGATCCGGAAGCCTTCCTGCCGCCGCATTCGGTGCTCACCGAGCATCTGGTGGACGCGCCGGGGCAGCCGACGCGGGAGGCGTTGGACCAGGTCCTGGAGCTGTTCCGCACCCGCCTGCTGACGGGCTGACGGACCGACGGATCCGGAGCCCGCGCCGCCGGCGGCCCGCGCGGCCGGCCGACCCTTCACCGGGCCCGACGAAGGGTCGGGCGGGCGCACCCGGACCTTGATCGTTCACCGGACCGCCCGAAGAAGTTTGCTACCGACCAGTAGACACAGCGGGGGAACGCTGCGGATTCTGGGCGTGCACATGCCACCCCCCTGATGTGAGGAGCACCCCCACATGCGCCGCACCCGTCTCCGCGCCCGCACGCTCACCGGCGGCACGGTCCTCGCCGCCGCCCTCCTGATCGGTCCCGCCCTGCCCGCCCACGCCGCACCGGCCGCCCCGACCGCCGCCGGCGCCGTCGCGGGCCTGTCGGCCCCGGGCGGGAACGCCGCCCTGCTCGGCATCGACTACGCCGCCTGGAAGCGCGACGTGGCCGCCGTGATGGCACCGGCCCGGCCCTACCTGGAGCAGCGGCTCGCGCAGTCCCCCGCCGGGGAGAAGCCCGCGATCGTCCTCGACATCGACAACTCCTCCCTGGAGACGGACTTCCACTGGTTCTGGACCTTCCCGACCCCGGCCATCTCCGAGGTGCTCTCCCTCACCCGCTACGCCCAGAGCCGCGGGGTCGCGGTCTTCTTCGTCACCGCCCGCCCCGGCATCATCCACTCGCTGACCGAGCACAACCTGAAGGCGGTGGGCTACCCGGTCTCCGGGCTGTACGTACGGGACCTGCCCGACCTCTTCCAGGAGGTCAGCGCCTACAAGACCGCCAAGCGCGCGGAGATCGAGGCCCGCGGCTACACGATCGTCGCGAACATCGGCAACAAGCAGAGCGACCTGGTGGGCGGCCACGCGGAGCGCACCTTCAAGTTGCCGGACTACGACGGCAAGCTCTCCTGACCCGCCCCGGGTCCGACCGGGCGGCGCCGCGCCGCCGCCCGGCGGTCCCACTCCTCCGCCAGCAGGGCGTAGGAGCGCACCCGGTCGGCGTGCCGGTGGGTGATGGTGGTGATCAGGAGCTCGTCCGCGCCGGTGGCCTCCGCCAGTCGCTCCAACTGTCCGGCCACCGTGTCGGGGGTGCCGACGAAGCGGGTGTCCACCCGGTCGGCGACCACGGCGCGTTCGCGGTCCGTCCAGTCCGCCTCCAGCGCCGCGGCCTCCTCGGGGGCGGGGTAGGGCCGGGCGCCCTCGCCGGTGCGGATGCCGTGCACCCAGGGGGCGTAGCCCGCGGCCAGCCGGCGGGCCCGGTCCTCGTCCTCGGCGACCACCACGTCGGCGGAGACCGTCAGGTAGGGCCGGTCCAGGGTGGCGGAGGGCCGGAACGCGGCCCGGTAGCCGGCGGCCGCCTCCAGCACGCCGGCCGGCGACACGTGGTAGTTCGCGGCGAAGGGCAGCCCGTGGCGGCCGGCCACCTCGGCGCTCGTGCCGCCGCTGCTGCCGAGGATCCACACCTGGACCCGGGCTCCGGTGCCGGGCACCGGCCGGGCGGTCACCCCCTCGTCGGAGCGGAGGCCGTCGCCGAGCAGGTCCAGGATCTCCGCGACCTGCTCGGCGTAGTCGCGGGAGCGGGCGCCGGGCAGGTGCAGCAGGCGTTGCTGGAGGACGCTTCGGGGGTGGGACGCCAGGTGGGCGTACGAGAACGCGGGCGGGATGAGCAGGCCGTTCGGGGCCCGGTGCCCGGAGGGCCGGGCGGGGGGAGCCGGGCGGCCCCCGGCTCCGCCCGTCCCGGGGCCGTCCGCGTCGCCGGCCGGGGCCCCCGCGGGCGGACGGCCGCCCGAGCGGCCCAGTCCGAGATCGAGGCGGCCCGGGTGCAGGGCGTCGATCAGTCCGAACTCCTCCACGGTGGCCAGGGCCGTGCGGTGGCCGAGGAGGAGGGCGCCGGAGCCCAGCCGGATCCGGGAGGTGGCCGCGGCCGCCAGGGCGATGAGCACGGCGGGCGAGGTGCCCGCCACCCCCGGGTTGAGGTGGTGCTCGGCGAACCAGTGGCGGACGTAGCCCAGTTCCTCGGCGCGGCGGGCCAGGTCCAGGGAGTCGGCGAGCGCGTCGGCCGCCGTTCCGCCGGAGAGCACGGGCACCAGGTCGAGGACGCCGAGCGGGGGCGTCGCGGGCCGCTCCCCGGCGATCGGGCCCGGGCCGCCGGACGCGGGACGGGTGGCGGTGGTGACGGTCACGAGGCGGCTCCCCGGGCGGTGGTGTGGGGGGCCGGCAGGTCCAGCCCCAAGTGGTCGCGGAGGGTGGTGCCCGTGTACTCGGTGCGGAACGCGCCGCGTTCCTGGAGCAGCGGGACCACGGTGTCGGCGAAGGCGTCCAGTCCGCCGGGAACCAGGTGCGGGACGAGGACGAACCCGTCGGCGGCGTCGCGCCGCACCAGCGTGTCGATGCGTTCGGCCACGGTCGCGGGCGAGCCCACGAAGGTCTGCCGGGCCGTGGTGGCGATGACCAGTTCGCGGATGGACAGCCCCTTGGAGGCGGCCAGTTCGCGCCATTCCCGGGCCGTGGCCAGGGGGTCGCGGAACTGCCGGACACTGGCCCGTCCCAGGGCCACGGTGTTCTCGCCGGGCACCGGGTCCACCTCGGGGAGCGGGCCGTCCGGATCGTACCCGGACAGGTCGCGGTTCCAGACGTGCTCCAGGTAGGCGATCGCGGTCCGCCCGCTGACCTGGCTGCGCCGTACCTCGTGGGCGTGTTCGCGGGCCTCGGAGTCGGTGTCGCCGAGCACGAAGGTGGCCGCCGGCAGGATCTTCAGCTGGTCGGGGCGGCGGCCGTGGCGGGCGAGGCGGCCCTTGACGTCGGCGTAGAACGCCCGGCCCGCCTCCTCGTCGGCGTGCCGGCTGAAGATGGCGTCGGCCCGGGCGGCCGCGAACTCCCGGCCCTCCTCGGAGTCTCCGGCCTGGAGGATCACCGGCCGCCCCTGGGGGCTGCGGGGCAGTCCGAACCGGCCCTCGATGTCGAAGTGGCGGCCGTGGTGGTCGAAGGCGCCGCGGTCCCCCGCCGCCGGGGCGAACAGACCGTTCTCCGGGTCGGCGGGGAGCGGGCCCGGGTCCCAGGAGTCGAAGAGGAGGCCGGCCGTGTCGAGGAACTCCCTGGCCCGGGTGTAGCGGTCCTCCCGGGCCAGGAAGCCGCCGCGGCGGAAGTTCTCCCCGGTGAAGGCGTCCCAGGAGGTGACCACGTTCCAGCCTGCCCGACCGTCGGAAAGGTGGTCGAGGGTGGCGAACTGCCGGGCCACCTCATAGGGCTCGTTGAAGGTGGAGCTGATGGTGCCCGCCAGCCCCAGCCGGTCGGTGACGGCGGCCAGGGCGGCCAGCACGGTGAAGGTGTCCGGGCGGCCCACCACGTCCAGGTCGTGGATCCGGCCGCCCTGTTCGCGCAGCCTCAGCCCTTCGGCGAGGAACAGGAAGTCGAACTTGGCGCGTTCGGCGGTGCGCGCGAAGTGGACGAAGGAGTCGAAGGCGATCTGGCTGCCGGCGGCCGGATCGCTCCACACGGTGGTGTTGTTGACCCCGGGGAAGTGCGCGGCCAGGTGGACCTGCTTGCGGCGCGGGGCGGCGGAGGCGGAGGCGGACGGGCGGCTCATGCGGTGCGGATCCCTTCGGTGCGGACGGCGGCGACGGCGGCCGGTGCCGTGGCCCTCGCGACGGTCCGGTCCGTCGCGTAGCGGTTCTCCGCCCGGGGCAGGCCCAGGAGTCCGCGCAGGGTGTCGGCCCCGTACTCCCTGCGGAACCGGCCCTCGGCGCGCAGCAGCGGGACCAGGCCGCGGGTGAGCGCGGGCAGGTCGTGGGCGTGGACGCCGGGCCGGAGCCGGAAGCCGCTGATGCCGGCGTCGTGCCAGGCCACGAGGAGGGCGGCGAGCTCTTCGGGGGTGCCGGTGAAGACGGCGGCGGGGCCGGGCACGGTGGCGCCGGCGAGGGCGTCGAGGCGGTGCAGCCGGTCGGCGGCGGCGGCCCGGGTGGTGTCGAGGAAGACGGCGAGGTCGGCGAAGAGGTGGGCGGGTGGTGCGGGGCGGGCGCCGAGGGCGGCGGCCTGGTCGCGGGCCTCGTCGGTGTCGGCGGGGGTCAGGTGCACCAGGTCGGCGGTGTCCCCGGCGAGGGTCCCGGCGGCGGCTCCCACAGGTGGCCGCCCCTGCGGGGGGCGCGGGGTGATGGAGGGGCCGCGGACGCTGAACCAGCGGCCCCGGAAGTCCACCGGGTGCAGGCGTTCCACGTCGACGAAGCGGCCGGTGGCGGTGTCGCGGATCTCGGCGTCGTCCTCCCAGCTGTCCCACAGCCGGCGGACGACCTCCACGTGGTCGGCGGCCTCCCGGGCCAGGTCCTGCTCCGGTACGGGGAAGGCCCGGCGGCCGAAGTGGCGGGCGACCGCCGGGTCCGGCTCGGTGCGCACGTGCAGACCGGCCCGACCGCCGCTGACGAAGTCCAGCGTGGCCACCGCCTTGGAGACGTGGAAGGGCTCGGTGTGGGTGGCGGTGACCGTCGGCACCAGACCGATGCCCCGGGTGAGGGGCGCGATCCGCGCGGCCGTCAGGACGGCGTCCAGGCGGCCGGGGATCCGGCCGGGGTGCGGGTCGGCGGCGAAGGAGTCCGCGAAGGAGACGAAGTCCAGCAGGCCGCGTTCGGCCTCGGCGACCAGCCCGGCCCAGTGGCGGGCCGTGTACAGCTCCGCCGGCCGGGCACCCGGCTCCCGCCAGGCCGCCGGGTGCCACCCGGCGCCGTCCAGTTCCACGGCCAGATGGATCGGTGCCATGTCCCCTCACCTCGCTGCGTGCCGGTTCGTTCCGTCCGCCGAGAACGCTACGAGGCTCCTGATGCGCCCTCAATGTCTCGTTCGTGAAAGGATTCCTACGGCCGTGTTACACCGTTGCGGGAGCGTGACGGCGCCTCGGGGAGGGCCCTCAGGAGGGGTCGGGGAGGGCCGGGCCGGGGGTCCGTACGGCCATGAAGACGGGCCGGGCCCGGAGTGCGAAGCCCAGCTCCTCGTAGAGGCGGACGGCGCCGGTGTTCTCGGCGGCCGCGTGCAGGAAGGGCACCTCGCCGCGCTCCCGGGCCACGGCGGCCACGGCCCGGACCAGCCGGCGGGCCAGGCCGCGCCCCCGGTGGTCGGGGTGGGTGCAGACGGCGCTGATCTCGGTCCAGCCGGGCGGCCGCATGCGCCCGCCGGCCAAGGCGACGAGCCGGCCCCCGGACCGGATCCCGAGGTAGCCGCCGAGTTCCACCGTGCGGTCCCGGAAGGGACCGGGGCGGGTCAGCTCGACCAGTCGCATGATCTCGGGGACGTCGGCCGGGCCGAGCGGGACGGCCTCCGGGTCGGGCGCGGCCCGGACGGCCTCGCCGGTGAGCTGCACCCCCTCCACGGACCCCAGGAGCTCCCAGTCCGGCGGGGGCACGGGCCGCCCGGTCAGGGTGACCCGGGCGCCGGGGCCGGCCAGGGCGGCGAGGTCGGCCCAGCTCCGGGGGTCCTCGGGGTCGGCGAGGGCCGCGAAGGGGGCGGTGTCCCGGGGGTAGCGGGCCGCGCGGCCGTACCGCTCGGCGAGCGGGGCGTGCGGTCCGGTCAGGGCGGCCCAGGCCGGGTTGTCCAGGACGGCGGCTGCCGGGGTCTCGGCGGGTGCGGGGGCCGTGCTGCGGGGGCGGGGGGTCACGGGCGGGTTCCTTCCACGGGCGGTTCGGGCCGGGCCGGGCGGGCCCGGGGTGCGGACCCGGACCGGCGGCGGGAGGGCCAGCCTCCCCCGCGCTCGCGACGGGGACCACGCGGGCCCAGCGTGATTTCACGGATCCGACATCGGCGGCGGTCCGGCCGGGCGGGTTCGCACGGCACCGCGTGTCACGTGTCATCGCTTGCGACTCCCGGCCGCGCGCCACCCCGGGGCCCCGCCGGAGGAGGGCCGTTCCAAGGGGTGGACGGTGGACGTCGGCCTTCTTGACGGCCTCCCGCGGCGGGTCGAGACTGGGCGCCGTGGAGATGACCCGGGCGGTGCGCGTCGGGGCGCGGCCGGTGCCGCGCCGCTGGTGGCTGACCCGTCGGCTCCACATCGACCTGCTGCGCGTGTGCAGCGCGTTCGGCCGCTCGGCCTGAGCCCCGGCCCTCCTCTTCGGACCCGTCCCGGTCCGCCCGGCCCGGTGCCGCACCGTGCCCTCCGCCCGCCGTTCCCCGCCCCGCTCCCCCGTTCCGGTACTTCGCGCCACGTGTGCGACGGCCCCTGGACCGGGGCGCTCGGGCGTGGGGCGCGAGGGCGCGGGGGTGGGGCGGCTCCCGGTGCGCGGGGAGCGCGGGAGGGAGCCGGGAGGTTCCGAAGCCCGTCCGACCCGTCCGTCCGCCCCGCATCCAGGAGAGTTCGCACGCCATGTCACAGGTCACCGTGTACCGCCCGCTGTTCCCCTCCCGTGCCGCCGCCGTGCTGCGCGGCCGGATCGGGGCCGGGTTCTTCCCCGCCCCGCTGCGCTACCGGCTCTACCTCTCGGAGGGCTGTCCGCTCTCGGACCGGCTGCTGGCCGCGCACACCCGGCTGGGTCTGGCCGATCGGGTACCGGTCACGCTGCTCCCGGCGGACCCGGAGCGGTCCCCCCTGGCGTACGAGGCACTGCGCCGGGCCTACGAGGCCACCGGCCACCACTACGCGGGGGAACTGACCGTGCCCGCCCTGGCCGACGTGTGGACGGGCCGGATCGTCAGCAACCACGCCCCGGAGATCCTCTCCGACCTCACGGGCGCCCTGACCCGCTGAGAGGCCGGGGCGGGCGACCCGGCGGCGGCGCGGCGGGCTCAGCGGGCGAGGGCGCGCTCCAACTCCGCCTTGTCCATGCGAGAGCGGCCCTCGATGCCGCGCCGCCGGGCCTCTTCGTAGAGCTGGGCCTTGGTCCGGCCCGCCGCCCCGCTGTGGGAACGGAGCCCGCCGCGCCGCCCGGAGGAGATGTCCTCCAGGGAGCTGCGGCTCGCGGTCCGGGACTCCCCCGCCCGGGCCCGCTCCTTGTTCACGGTGCGCGCGGCGATCTCCTCGGCCGTGTCCTCCGACTCGCCGCGCGCCAGGACCGACTCCTTGATGTGCTCGTACTGGCGTTCCCGCTTGGGGGACGATCCGCGGGGCATCGCGGGCTCCCTCCTCGGGGCGGATGCCCCGGTCGACGGCCCCGGCCGGACGCCCGGACCTCGTGACGGGGCGCCTGCCCCGTCCGGCCGGTCCGACACCCGGGGCCGGTGCGGGCCCGGGCGTGCGGCGCGCTCAGGCGGCCGGGCGGGGCGGGTCCACCTCCAGCCAGACGGTCTTGCCGACGGGGGCGGGCGCCCAGCCCCAGGAGCGGGCCAGTCGGCCCAGGACCACGAGGCCGTGGCCACCGGGCTGGGCGGCGTCCTGGCCCCGGCGCATCCGGGGGGCCGTGGTGCTGTGGTCGGTGACCTCGACGCGGAGCCCGGTGGGGCCGTGCCGGAGCACCAGTTCGGTGGGGCCGCCGGCGTGCAGGCAGGCGTTGGTGACGACCTCGGAGACCAGCAGCAGCACGTCCTCCACGACGGCGAGCCGTTCCTCGGCCGCCTCGGGGTCCTCCGGGGCGGCGCCGGCGGGCCGGATCCACTCCCAGTCGGCGAGGGCCTCGCGGGTGAAGTCGCGGCAGCGTCCGACGGCGCCCGCGGGGCCGCGCAGCAGCAGCCGGCGGGTCTGGCCCGGGGCGGCCACGGGTGCCGCCGCCGGTACGGGCGCCGCGGGGGTGCCGGTCGCGGCGGCCGGGCCCGCGCCCGCCGGGCTGCCCGGATCGCCGGTCAGGCCGGCTCCGGCGGTCACGGCCGGTCCTCCGCCGGCGGGGTCGCCAGGGCCTCCGCGAGGTCCCGGTGCACGGGGAAGATCCCGTCGGCGCCGGTGATGCGGAAGAGTCGGGCGACGGTCCGGTTCAGGGCGGCCAGTTCCACGTCCCCGCCCCCCTCCCGGGCCGCGAGGCGGGCCCGGAGCAGGGTGTTCAGGCCGGTGGAGTCGCAGAACTCCAGGCCCGTGCAGTCGATGACGAGCCTGGTCGGCCCCTCCCCGGCGAGGGCCTCCTCCAGGGCGGCGCGCAGCGGTCCGGCCGTGTCGTGGTCGAGTTCCCCCGCCACCCTCAGCACCACCGCTCCGTCCGCCGGGAGCACCTCCACCGTGAACCGATCCTGCACCGGTCGTCCCTCCTCGTACCGTTCCGTCCGCGTCACCGCCCGTCGGGCCGTGCCGCTGTTCCCGTACAGGGTCACACGGCCCGGGGGCCCGCGCGGTCCGACCGTACGCGGCACCTACCCCTGCCGTCCCCCGGCATGCCCGGTCCCGTCGCCGGGAGCGCCGTCGGTTCCCCGCGCGGCGCGGGGCGCGCCCCCACGGGTGCGGGGGCGCGCCGGGTGGGTCAGGGGTTCATCTCGTAGGCGCCGGACAGGGCCTCCACGCGGTTCCAGACCCGGGCGGAGCGGTCCTCGTCGACGACCGGGCGACGGACGGCGGCCAGGGCCCACTCCTGCTGGGCGGGGGTGGCGGAGTCCTTGCCGTGGAGTTCCACCGCGTGCCCGGAGAAGTCGCGGACGAGCACCGAGAACAGTTCGTCGAGGACGGACTCGTCCAGGCCGGTGAGGCGGGCCTGCTCCAGGATCAGCTGTCCGTGCACGACCAGGGCGAACAGTTGGCCGACGGAGAGCAGGAAGTCGAGGTCCCGGGACTGGGCCTCGTCGGGGGCGTGCGTGGCGACGAAGGCGGCGAGGGCGTCGGCCTGCTCTCGGAAGCGGGCCACGTTGGGGACGGTCGCGTAGTGGTCGTAGGCGGGCCGCCAGTCGTGGAAGCGGACGGAGCCCAGGCCGCGGGCGGGGCCCTGCCGGAAGAGGAAGGTGTCGTCGGCGGCGTCGGTGCGGGTGGGCACCTCGGGGTGGGCGACGGGGTCCAGCAGGTGGTTGCGCATGAACTTGAGGATCAGCGCGAGGTTGACGTGGACGGTGCCCTCCAGCTTGGGCAGTCCGCGGATCTCGACGGCGGCCTGGGAGAAGTAGTTGTCCTTCTCGAAGCCCTTGGCGGCGATGACGTCCCACATGAGGTCGATGACCTTCTCGCCCTCGGTGGTCACCTTCATCTTCGTCATCGGGTTGAAGAGGAGGTAGCGGCGGTCCTCGGGGCCGGCGGAGCGGAAGTAGTCCACGGCGCGGTCGCTGAAGAGCTTCATGCCGACGAGGCGGACGTAGGCGTCGGCCAGTTCCCGGCGCACGTGCGGGAATGCGGTGACCGGGCGGCCGTAGAGGACGCGGGTGTGGGCGTGGGTGACGGCCTCGTACATCGCGTGCTCGCAGATGCCGATGGAGGCGGTGCACAGGTTGAACTTGCCGACGTTGACGGTGTTCAGGGCGGCGTCGAAGGCGGCGCGTCCGGTGTGCAGGACGTCCTCGGAGGCCACCGGGTAGTCCTCCAGGCGGAACTCGCTGACGAACTTGGAGGAGTCGACGACGTTCTTCACCAGGTGGTAGGCCGGGTGGCGGCTGTCGGCGGCGAAGAAGACGTAGCCCTCGGGGCCCTCGACGTCGGTGCGGCGGCCGAACACGGAGACCAGTCCGGCGGCGTTGCCGTTGCCGATGTAGTACTTGGAGCCGGTGGCGCGGAAGCCGCCGTCGGTGGTGGGCTCCAGCAGCATGTCCGTGGAGTAGATGTCGGCGCCGTGGGTCTTCTCGGAGAGGCCGAAGGCGAACACCTCGCCCTGCTCCAGGAGTTCCGCGGCGCGGGCGCGGGCGGCGGCGTTCCCGCTCTGCCAGACCGGGCCGAGCCCGAGGATGGTGACCTGCCAGGCGTACCAGTAGTCCAGGCCGTAGAAGCCGAGGATCTCGTTGAGGGCGGCGACGCGGGCGGTGTCCCAGCGGCGGTCCGGACGGTCGCCCGCTTCGGCGGCGGGGGTGAGGAAGGTCGCGAAGAGGTTCTCCTTCGCCGCGAAGGCGAGGAAGTCGGCGAGCCAGGCGCGGTCGCGGTAGTCCTCGATGAGCTTGCGCTTGCCGCGGGTCTCGAACCAGTCGACGGTGGCGCGCAGCAGACGGCGGGTCTCCGGGTCGAAGTGCGCGGGGTCGTAGGTGTGCGGGTGGAACAGCAGGGCGTCGGCCATGAGGGGTCCGTTCGCTTTCGGGGTCGGGGCCGGGCGGGAGCCGGCGGGGGCCGGCGGTGCGGGACGGGCCTCAGGGGGCGGGGGTCCCGGCGAGCCGGCGGAGGGTGGCGAGGACGTCGTCGAGCCAGGCGATCGTCATGCGTTCGAAGGCGATGCCGCCGCGGAGCACCACGTGTTGGAGTTCCTGTCCGGCGTCGAGCGGGCCGGGGGCCTCCGGGCCGGTGAAGTCGCGGAGTTCACCGGTCAGGTAGCGGGCGAGGCGGTCGCTGTGGGCCCGGTGGTGCCGCTCGACCTCGCCGATGAGTCCGGCGGGGTCGTCGAAGGCGGCGCCGCGGATCTTGACGGCGAGGTCGTGGCGGAGGCTCTCGGGCTCCACCGGTTCCCGCAGCCAGCCGGCCAGGGCCTCGCGTCCCGGGGCGGCGACGGAGTACTCCTTCTTGTCCGGTCGGCCCTGTTGGGGCACCACGCGGACGGAGAGCTTGCCCTCCGCCTCCATGCGGGCGAGGACCCGGTAGATCTGCTGGTGGGTGGCGGTCCAGAAGTACCCGATGGACCGCTCGAAGCGGCGGGACAGCTCGTAGCCGGAGCCGGGCCGTTCCAGCAGGGAGACGAGGATCGCGTGGTCGAGCGCCATGCTCCGCATCCTGCTATGCACCTCGTTGCATACACAAGATCGGCCGGGCCGGTGAGACGCGGCTCACGCGTGGGGGAAGGTTCATCCGCCGTTCGCACTAGGGTTCCCCTCGTGCGTGTACTGCTGGTGGAAGACGACGAGCCGGTCGCCGAATCGCTCCGGCGCGGCCTGCTGCGCTACGGGTTCGCGGTGGAGTGGGTGACCACGGGCGCGGCGGCCCTGGCCGCTCCGGGCCCGTACGACCTGGTGTTGCTGGACCTCGGGCTGCCCGATACCGACGGGCTCGACGTGTGCCGGGCGCTGCGACGGCGCGGGGACGTGCCGATCATCGTGATCAGCGCGCGCAGCGACGAGACCGACCGGGTGGTGGGTCTGGAGATCGGGGCGGACGACTACGTCTCGAAGCCGTTCGGGGTGCGCGAGGTGATCGCCCGGATCCGGGCCGTGCTGCGGCGGGCCAGGCCCGCGGCGGAGCCCGCCGGGCCGCAGCGGTACGGGACCCGGTTGAGCGTGGACCGCAAGGCGGGCCGGGTCCGTCTGGACGGGGCGGAGGTGCCGCTGACGCCGAAGGAGTTCGACCTGCTGGCCTTCCTGACCGAGGAGCCGGGGGCGCTGATGTCCCGGGAGCAGATCATGGAAGCCGTCTGGGACGCGAACTGGTTCGGCCCCACGAAGACCCTGGACGTGCACGTGGCCGGGCTGCGGCGGAAGTTGTCGGGCGCGGTGGTGATCGAGGCGGTGCGGGGCGTCGGCTTCCGGCTGGAGCTGGTGGAGGGGGCGCCGGAGCCCGCCGGTGGTCCGGGGTGATCCGGCGGCTGATCGTCAGCTACGTGCTGCTGGTGGCGGTGGCGCTGGCGGCCTTCACGGTGCCGGTGGCCTTCACCCTGACCGGGCAACTGCGCGGGGACACCGAGGAGTCGGTGCGGCGCGAGGCCACCACCATGGCGCTGCTGCTGGGCGACGGGGACGCGGCGGCCCGGCAGGCCCTGGCGCGGATGGCGGGGGCCTACGCGGGCGAGACCCCGGGCACGGTCGAGGCGGTGACGGCCGCCGGCGGCGCGGTGCCGCCGCTGCCCCGGCCGGAGCGGCCCGGGGACGCGGCCTTCCGGGCCGCCCTGGACCGGGGACGGACCACGGTGGACTGGGGCTCCCGCTGGGTGTGGGGGCCGGAGCTGGTGGTGACCACCCCGGCGCACGCCGCTCCGCAGGGGCGTCAGGGGGCGCCGGTGGCGGGGGCCGTGCGGATCCGCTACGGCACGGCGGGGTTGACCGACCGGCTGTGGCGGATCTGGGGGTTCCGCGCGGTGCTGGCGGTGGCGGTGCTGGCGATCGCGGCCGGGCTGGGGGCGATCGTGGCGCGGCTGCTGACCAAGCCGCTGCGGCAGCTCAACGACATGGCGAGCCGGTTCGGGGACGGGGACCTGACGGCCCGTTCCCCCGTGACGGGCCCCCAGGAGACCCGGACCCTGGCCCGGACCCTCAACCAGGGCGCGGAGCGGCTGGACACCCTGGTGGCCTCGCAGCGGATCTTCGTCGCGGACGCCTCGCACCAGCTGCGCACCCCGTTGACGGCGCTGCGGCTGTCCCTGGACAACATCGCGGACGGGGTGGACGACCCCTTCGTGCGGGAGGACGTGGACCAGGCCACCGCCGAGGTGGTGCGGATGAGCCGACTGGTCAGCGGGCTGCTGGTGCTGGCCCGGGCGGAGGCGAAGGTGTCCGCCCCGGAGCCGCTGCCGCTGCGGGAGCTGGTCGAGGAGCGGTTGGACGTGTGGCGGCCGGCCGCCGACGAGCGGTCGGTGGGCATCGTGCTCACCGGCGACGCCGACGGCCGGCAGCGGGTGCTGGCCGGGCCCGGCAACCTGGACCAGGTGCTCGACAACGTGCTGTCGAACGCCCTGGAGGTGTCCCCGGACGGCGGCACCATCACCGTGCGCCTGGAGGGGGGAGGCGCGGAGGGGACGGTGCTGGAGGTGGCCGACCAGGGGCCGGGCATGTCCGCGGCCGAACAGTCCCGCGCCTTCGACCGGTTCTGGCGCGGTCAGGGCCTGACCGGCCGTTCGGGATCGGGGCTGGGCCTGGCCATCGTCCGGCAGTTGGTGACGGACGACGGCGGCAGCGTGGCCCTGCGGGACGCTCCCGGGGGCGGGCTGTGCGTGCGGATCGGCCTGCGCTCCGCGGGCGAGGGCCCGCGGAGGGTCAGCCCTCGGCCGGGAGCACCGAGGAGTGGTGGTTGACGATGAGCCAGGAGTTGCCGCGCTTCTCGTAGGAGTAGCTGTAGCGGGCCTCCACCGGCTTCGTGATCCCCGTGCCGGGGTCGGTGAGGTGGAAGCGGTAGACCCCGGCGTCGATCGCGGAGTCCTCGTCCAGGACCGTGATCACGGACCGGATCTTCTCGCCGTGCGGCTTCTTCTGCAGGAAGTGCGCGAAGTAGTCGGTGATCTGGGCGCGGTCGGTGCGGATCCGCGGGGAGGCGGTGGGCAACAGGACCGCGTCCCGGGCGTAGCGGGCGGCGACCCGGTCCGGGTCGCCGCTGCGCAGGGCGGTGTTCCACTGGTCGAAGAGCGCGGCGATCTGTCGCTGGGTGGGGCGTTCCTCGTCGCGGTCGCCCGCCTGGGCGGTGCCGGCGGTGAGGGTGCCCGCCGTCGCGAGGACCGCGGCCGCGGCGGTGGCGACGAGGGCGGTGCGGGTCCGGGGTATCCGCTGCATGGTGCTCCTGTCCTGCGGTGAACGGTGCGCCGGGGGCGCGGTGTTCGGCTGTCCCCCACTCTGGCGGGGTCCGGGTTAGGGCCCGTACAGCGTGCGGCCAGGGGGCGGCCAAGGACGGGCAAGGACGGGGACGGACCGGATCGACGGACCCGGACCGAGGACGCCATGGTCATGCCATGATGATCGGGTGACCGCCTACGTGATCGCCGAATCCCCGTACCTGGACACTCCCGAGGTCCGCGCCTACCGCGAGTTGGCGCAGGCCTCCATCGCCCGCTACGGCGGCCGCTACCTGGCCCGGGGGGTGCTGCCCGAGGCCCTGGAGGGGGACTGGGCGGGGGACCACCGCATGGTGGTCATCGAGTTCGACAGCCTGGAGCGGGCGAAGAGCTGGTACGGCTCCCCCGAGTACGCGGCGGCCCGGGCCACGCGGTCGGACCTCGGCGGTCGCCGGATGCTCTTCCTCCCCGGCGCCTCCGCCCACTGACGGCGGACCGGGCCGCCCGCCGGGGCGGATCGCGGACGGGCGCGGGCCCGGGGGGGGGGGGCCCCCCCCCCCCCCCCCCGCCCCGGCCCGGGCGCCCGC
>NZ_JBEOSD010000153.1:0-19992 GCF_040302735.1 Streptomyces sp. NPDC097619
GTGCTGGGGGGTCGCGCGCGCCGGTGGGGCCGGGGTGCGGGGGCGTCAGGTTAGTGGCGGGGCGCGGGGCCGGCGGGCGGGACCAGGGACCGGCCCCCGCCCCTCCCGTGATTTCCGTGCCGCACTCCAGTCGTTTCCGCTCTGACCAGCGGCTTCACTGAAAGCACGAGACCTCGGGAACGGGTGGGAAGTCATGGATCTCAACACAGTGCTGGAGACGCGGGACGCGCGTCGCCGCGAACCCTGGCGGCCCGGTGACGCCTGGCTCGGCGGCGGCACGTACCTGTTCTCCGAGCCCCAGCCGCACATCCGGCGCCTGGTGGACCTCGGCCGTACCGGCTGGGAGCCCCTGACCCGCCTGCCCGACGGCTCCCTGGAGATCGCCGCCACCTGCACCATCGCCCAACTGTCCCGCCACGGGCGGAAGGCGCCGGATCGGGCGGCCCCGCTGTTCGAACAGTGCTGCCGGGCCTTCCTCGCCTCCTTCAAGATCTGGAACATGGCCACCGTCGGCGGGAACCTGTGCAACGCCCTGCCCGCCGGCCCGATGATCTCCCTGACGGCGGCCCTGGACGGCAGCTGCCTGCTGCTGGCCCAGGACGGCACCACCCGCCGGCTCCCCGTGGCCGACTTCGTCACCGGCGCGGGCCGCAAGGACCTCCGCGAGGGCGAGCTGCTGCGCTCCGTGACGCTCCCCGCCGCCGCCCTCGCCCGCCGCACCGCCTTCCGCCAGACCTCCCTGTACGGACTGGGCCGATCGGCCGCGCTGATCATCGGGACCCTCGACCCGCGGGACGGCTCCTTCTGCCTGACCGTCACCGCCGCCACCACCCGGCCCTTCCGCCTCTGGTTCCCGCTGCCGCCCGGGGCCGCGGAACTGGAGGGGGCCGTCCGCTCCGCCGTCGCCGACGACGAGTGGTTCGACGACATCCACGGACTGCCCGCCTGGCGCAGGCACATGACCCTGCGCCTCGGCGAGGAGATCCGCCGCGAACTGACCCAGGACGGTACCCGATGAGCTTCCGCGTCGACATCAACCAGCGGCCCTCCGAGGCCGAGCCCCGCCCCGGCCAGTGCCTGCGCACCTACCTGCGCGACCAGGGCTGGTTCGGCGTGAAGAAGGGCTGCGACGCCGGCGACTGCGGGGCCTGTACGGTCCACGTGGACGGCGAGCCCGTGCACAGCTGCCTCTACCCGGCCTTCCGCGCCGACGGCCGGTCCGTCACCACCGTCGAGGGCCTGGCCCGCCCCGGCGGCGAACTCCACCCCGTGCAGCAGAAGTTCCTGGACGCCCAGGGCTTCCAGTGCGGATTCTGCACCGCCGGGTTCCTGATGACCACCGCGGCCCTGGAGGCCGAGCGGGGCACCGAGCACGACGACGGCAAACTCGACGACCTGCCCCGGGCCTTCAAGGGCAACATCTGCCGCTGCACCGGGTACCGGGCCATCGAGGACGCCGTCCACGGGGTCCGGCACACCGAACGGCCGTGCGCGGGGCAGGCCGTCGGCCGCAGCCCCGGCGCCCCCGCCGGCCCGCAGGTGGTCACCGGCACCGCCCGCTACACCTTCGACGTGGAGGTCCCCGGACTGCTCCACATGAAGCTGCTGCGCTCCCCGCACCCGCACGCCCGCATCGTGTCCATCGACACCTCCGAGGCCCTCCGGGTCCCCGGGGTGCACGCCGTCCTCACCCACCACGACGCCCCCGACGTGCTGTACTCCTCCGCCCGCCACGAGCACCCCACCGAGGACCCCGACGACACCCGCGTCCTCGACGACACGGTCCGCTACGTCGGCCAGCGCGTGGCCGCCGTCGTCGCCGACAGCGAGGGGGCCGCCGAGGAGGGCTGCCGCCGCATCGCGGTCGTGTACCGGGAACTCCCCTACGTCACGGACCCGGAGGAGGCCATGCGGCCGGGCGCCCCCGCCCTGCACGGGGACAAGGGACCAGACGCGCGGATCGCCCGGGCCGCGGACAACGTCGCCGGCGAGGTCCACGGCGAGATCGGCAGCGTGGCCGAGGGCTTCGCGGCGGCCGCCGTCGTCTACGAGGAGACCTTCCGCACCCAACGCGTCCAACACGCCGGCCTCGAAACCCACGGCTGCGTCGCCTACTTCGAGCCCAAGGAGGACGGCACCGGGGAACGCCTCACGGTCCGCTCCTCCACCCAGACCCCCTTCCTCACCCGCCGCGCCCTGTGCGCCCTCTACGGACTGGGCGAGGACGAGGTCCGGGTGGTCGCCGGACGCGTCGGCGGCGGATTCGGCGGCAAGCAGGAGATGCTCACCGAGGACATCGTCGTCCTCGCCGCGCTCAAGCTCCGCCGTCCCGTCAAGCTGGAGTACACCCGCCCCGAGCAGTTCCACGGCGCCACCACCCGCCACCCCTTCACCATCAGGATCAAGCTCGGGGCCCGTGCCGACGGAACCCTCACCGCCGTGCAGATGCGGGTGGTCTCCAACACCGGCGCCTACGGCAACCACGGTCCGGCCGTCATGTTCCACAGCGTCGGCGAGTCCTTCGCCGTCTACCGCGCCCCGCACAAGAAGGTCGACGCCTTCTCCGTGTACACCAACTGCGTGCCCGCCGGCGCCTTCCGCGGCTACGGACTCGGGCAGGTCACCTTCGCCGTCGAATCGGCCATGGACGAACTCGCCCGCCGTCTGGGCATGGACCCGCTGGTCCTGCGCGAACGGAACATCATCGGCCCCGGCGAACCCATGCACAGCCCCATCGGCGAGGAGGAGGACCTGCACATCGCCTCCTACGGACTCGACCAGTGCCTGGCCACCGTCCGCCGGGCCCTCGCCGAGGACACCAGCGCCGAACAGGTCCCGGAGGGCTGGCTCACCGGGCAGGGCACCGCCATGGCGATGATCGCCACCGGCCCGCCCGGCGGCCACTACGCCGACGCCCGGGTCAGCCTGCTGGAGGACGGCAGCTACGACGTGGCCGTCGGCACCGCCGAGTTCGGCAACGGCACCACCACCGTGCACGCCCAGATCACCTCCGGGGCCCTGAACACCACCCAGGACCGGATCCGGATCCGCCAGTCCGACACCGACGTGGTCCGCCACGACACCGGCGCCTTCGGCTCGGCCGGCACCGTGGTCGCGGGCAAGGCCGTCCTGCTCGCCGCCGGCTCCCTCGCGGAACGCCTCAGGACCTTCGCCGCCCGGCACACCGGCGTCGCCCGCCACCTCTGCGTCCTCGGACCCGAGGGATTCGACTGCGCGGGCCGCACCGTGCCCCTCAAGGAGCTCCACGAGGCGGCCCGCGCCCGGGGCGCGGAAGCGGAGCTGTCCGCCGACGGCCACTGGGGCGGCTCCCCCCGCTCGGTGGCCTTCAACGCCCAGTGGTTCCGGGTCGCCGTGAACCCGGGCACCGGGGAGTTCCGGATCCTGCGCAGCGTGCACGCCGCCGACGCGGGCAAGGTGATGAACCCGATGCAGTGCCGCGGCCAGGTCGAGGGCGGGGTGGCCCAGGCCCTGGGCGCCACCCTCTTCGAGGAGGTCCGGATCGACGGCAGGGGCGAGGTCACCACCGCCGCCTTCCGCCGCTACCGACTGCCCCAGTTCGCCGACGTGCCCCGCACCGAGGTGCACTTCACGGAGACCGCCGACGCCATCGGCCCTCTGGGAGCCAAGTCGATGAGCGAGAGCCCCTTCAACCCGGTGGGCCCGGCCCTGGCCAACGCCCTCCGGGACGCCACCGGGGTCCGCCTCACCGCCCTCCCGGTGACCCGGGACCGCCTGTGGACCGCCCTGACCCGGGCCGGGATCACCGGTTAGCCGATCGGGCCCCGCCCGGAGGGAACCGGAGCCGAGGCGATCGGGTCCCTCGGGGCGGCCGGGGCCGGGATGCCGGGGACCGGGCCGCCGGCGGAGCCCCGACCGGCCGTCGTGGCCCCCGCCGGGGCGGACCGGTGCGGGGCCGTCAGCCGGACGGGGCGGCGCAGCCCGCCGTGGCGGGCGATCTCCCGCACCGTGGCCCGCAGGGCCTCCTGGTGGTCGGCCATGGTGCGGCGGGCCGCCGGGGTGTCCACGTGGATCGAGTTCATGTGCAGTCCGTCGGCGTCCCGCTGGAACCAGGAACAGGTGCCGTTGGCCCGCGCCGACCACACGTGCGTGGTGGGCCGCCACTCCTCGTGCCGCTCGGCCCCCGGGCACTTGCGCATGTCGATGTAGGAGAAGAAGTTCACCGGGTACGGCCAGGAGCGGGCCGCGAACTCCACCGGCGCGAGGAGCTCCCAGGCGCGCACGAAGGGCACGTCGATGTGCCGGATCATCTCCCCGAACCCCTCCCGCACGGAGGCCATCACCTGCGCGAAATCCCGACCGGGCGAGGCGTCGAACTCGATGGGCATGGTGTTCACGAACCAGCCCACCGAACGGTCCCAGCCCGACCGGCCCCGCTCGCTGACCGGCATGAACCCCCGGTACACCCCGGGCCCGCCGGCCTCGCGCAGACAGACGGCCACCGCGGCGAGCACGCCCATGAAGGGCTTCCCTCCCACCTCCAGGCACGCCTTCTCGAACACCTCCGCCTCCGCCGCGTCCAACAGCAGCGAGGCCTCGTTGACGATCGGGTACATGCGGCCCGGCTCGACACCGAGGGCCAGCGGGAACCGCGGGAAGAAGGCGCCGTCGCCGCGCGCGACGAACTCCTTCCAGTAGTCCAGCCGGGGATCGTCGGCGCCGAGCTCCAGGTACCGCCGCCGCTGCTCCTCCGCGAAGTCCAGGTAGCTCGGGGCCGGTACGGACGAGGCGGAACCGCCGCCGCGCACCGCCTCGTAGTCCCGCTGCACCTCGGCGACCACCAGCGGCATCGACATGCCGTCGCAGACGATGTGGTCGAAGGCCAGGTAGACCGTGGCGGAGTCCCCACGGAGCACCGCGCCCATGGTGAACAGGGGCCAGGCGAGGGTGTCGATGCTGCGCTCGAAGCGCTCGGAGAGGAAGCCGACCAGCTCCTCGGAGCTGTCGAACTCCCCGACCTCCGCGCGGTCCAGGGCCAGTTCGGCGGCCGGCAGCGGGGCGCAGGACACCTCCCCGGCGAGCCTGCTGAACTCGCAGCGCAGCACCTCGTGGCGGCGGGAGAAGGCCAGCAGGGCCAGGCTCAGGGCGCGTTCGTCGAGGGGCCCCGCGACCTCGAAGGTGACGGCGAGCCAGGAGGCCACCGGGTCGGCGGCGCCGCGGCTCTCCTCGGCGACGGTGAAGTGCTTGTCCTGGTTGAAGGAGGCCCTCCGGCCGGGGCCGCCCGGGGCGGCCCCGGCCGTCGTGGTCCGCAATCGCCACTCGACCACCCGTCCGGGCTCGATGTGGTGCAACTCCAGCGGAAACTGCCGCATGTACCTGATCCCTTCGATCCCCCCGGACGACCCTCGATCCCTAACGACCTCCGCCCCGCGGAAGTGTTGCCCCGACGGCCGTTCCCCTCGGCACCCGGCCGTTCAGGAGCCGGGACCGGGCGCCTGTTCGGCGGGCGGTGCGGTCCCCGTGGGCGGGCGGGCGAAGCGGACCGGGGCCTGGAAGCGGGCCTTGCGGGCGGCCCGGCGCAGCACGGTGAGGACGGCGGGGCCCGCCAGCAGCAGGCAGACCAGGTTGGTGACGGCCCGGCCGGTGTCCCAGCCGAGGGAGGTGGCCAGGTCGAAGGCGAGGTAGCGACGGAACTGCTCGGTGAAGGGCAGTCCGGGCAGGTAGGCGATCGAGCTGCCCGGGTCCACGGAGAAGGGCCAGAAGGAGAGGTTGAGGAGGAAGCCGAAGAGGTAGCCGGAGAGGGATCCGTACCCGGCCAGCATGAAAATCTCGCGGTGTCCGCCGGCCCGGGGCAGGAGTCCGGCCAGCATGCCCACGAAGGCGCAGCCGAACATCTGGTACGGCATCCAGGGGCCGACCCCGCCGGTGATGAGGGCGGAGGCGAAGAGGGAGGTGCAGCCGAGGGTGAAGCCGAAGCCCGGACCGTACACGCGGCCCGCGAGGACCAGCAGGAAGAAGACGGTCTCGATGCCCGCGGTGCCGGCGCCGAGCGGGCGCAGGGCGGCGTTGACGGCGGAGAGCACGCCCAGCATGGCGAGGGCCTTGGAGTTGATGCCGCCCTCGGCGATCTCGGAGACGACGACGGCGAGCACGATGACGAGCAGGACCCCGAAGATCAGGGGCGGGGCGTAGTGCGAGCCGAAGGTGCCGGGGGCGACGAGGAAGGGCCAGAAGAAGGCGAGGACGCCGAGGAGGGCGGCCAGGGCGATGACGATGCCGGCGCGCGGGCCGATCCGGATGGCGGGGGGCGCGGCGGTCACGGGGCGGGGTCCCCTCCGGCGATGTCCCCGGGCGTCTCGACGGTCCGGAGGGCGGCGGCGGCCTGGGCGACGGTGAGGTAGGGCAGCGGGGCGAGGATCTTGGCGGTCTGCGGGGCGAACACCGGGGAGGAGACGATCACTTCGGCGGTGGGTCCGTCGGCGACCACGTCCCCCTCGGCCATGACGACGGTGCGGTCGGCTGCACGGGCGGCGAATTCGACGTCGTGGGTGGAGATGACGACGGCGCGGCCGCCGGCGGCCAGTTCGTCGGTGATGCGGACGAGCTGGTCCTTGGCCCGGTAGTCCAGTCCACGGGTGGGTTCGTCGAGGAGGAGGACCCGGGGGGCGGCGGCGAGTTGGACGGCGAGGACGAGGGCGAGCTTCTGTCCCTCGGACAGGTCCCGGGGGTGGGTGGTCGCGGGGATGCCGGGGGTGAGCCGGTCGAGGAGGGCGCGGGCGGTGCCGGGGGCGGCCCCGGACTCGTGGTCCGCCTGGTCCAGCTCCTGGGCCACCGTCTCCAGGTAGAGCAGGTCGGTGGGGGTCTGCGGGACGAGTCCGACGAGCGCGCGGGCGGCGGACGCGGACAGCTCGCGCGGGTCGGCGACCCCGGTGCCCCCGGCGCGGGCGGCCCGGCCGCGGCGGCCGGTACCCTTCGGGTCCTCGGCCCCGCCGCTGTCGGTGCGGTCGGCGCCGGTGACGCGGACGGTGCCCGCGCTGCGGGCGCCCGAGCCCTGGAGGGTCCACAGCAGGGAGGACTTCCCGGCACCGTTGCGGCCCATGAGCGCGGTCACCTCGCCGCCGCGGAGGTCGAGGTCCACGGCGCGGACGGCGGGCACGCCCCCGTGGGTGACGGTGATCCCGCGGGCGGTGAGGAGCACGGGCCGGTCCGGGGCGGGGGGCGTGCGGGCCGGGGCGGGGCGGGTCCCGGCCAGTCGGGCGCGGAGCGGGGCGGCGGCGCGGCGGGCGTCGCGGACGGAGAGGGGCAGCGGGTCCCAGCCGGCGGCGCGGCCCAGTTCCACCAGGGGCGGGGCGGTGGTCGCGGTGCGGAGCACCTCGGCGGGCGGGCCGGAGCGGACGGTGCCGCCGCCGGGGAGGTGGATGACGCGGTCGGCGTACTGGACCACGCGTTCCAGGCGGTGTTCGGCGAGCAGGACGGTCACGCCGAGGTCGTGGACGAGGCGGGTGACGGCCGCCAGGACCTCCTCGGCGGCGGTGGGGTCCAGGGCGGAGGTCGGTTCGTCGAGGACGAGGATCCGGGGGTGGGCGGTGAGGACGGAGCCGATGGCCACGCGTTGCTGCTGGCCGCCGGAGAGTTCGTGGAGGGCGCGGTGGCGGAGGTCGGCGAGGCCGAGGAGGTCCAGGGTCTCCTCCACGCGCTTGCGCATGGTGGCGGTGGGGACGGCCAACTGCTCCATCGTGTAGGCGAGTTCTTCTTCGACGGTGTCGGTGACGAATCCGTCCAGGGGGTCCTGGCCGACCACGCCGACCACGTCGGCGAGTTCACGTGGCGGGTGGTGGGCGGTGTCGCGGCCGTCGACGAGGACGCGGCCGGTGAGGGTGCCGCCGGTGAAGTGCGGCACGAGGCCGTTGACGGCGCCGAGGAAGGTGGACTTCCCGACGCCGGTGTGGCCGACGACCAGGCAGAGTTCGCCTTCCTCCACGGTCAGGTCGATGTCCCGCAGGACCGGTGCGGCCGTGTCGTCGTACTGGAGGGTGACCTGCTCGAAGGTGATCACGTGGCGGCCTCGGTGCGGGGTGCGGGAACGTGGGCGGCGGGGCGGGCGGTGGGGGGCGGGGCGAGGAATCCGGCGGCCCCGGCGAGAAGGATCGCGGCCGCCGGGACCGGCGGCAGTTCGGGCCAACCGAGCGGGTGGAAAGCCGGGTTGAGCGCGGCCGGATCGAATCCGGCCCCGGCGAAGAGCAGGACGGCCGAGAGCAGACCGCATCCGGCGACGGCCCATTCGGGCAGGAGCCAGGGGTCCGGGCGGTAGCTGGTGCGGGTGACGCGCCGACCGCCGAGCCGCAGCCCGGCCACGCACAGCGCGGCCCCCGCCGCCATCGCGGGCAGGCCCAGCGGTCGGGGCGCGGTGGCGTCGAGGAGTCCGTAGGCCCCCGCGCACATCCCGCACATGCCGAGGAGCATGAGGGCGCCGGTGGTGCGGCGGGAGCGGGCGGTGGCGGTGCCGGCCCGGCCGTAGCCGCGCGAGTCCATGGCGGCGGCCAGTCGGAGGGAGCGTTCGAGGGCGTCTTCGAGGACGGGTACGACGATCCCGCGCAGGGCCCGCAGGCCCTTGGCTCGTCCGGCACGCAGCCGTCGGGCCCGGTGCACGCGCTGCACGCTCTGGACCAGTTGGGGGGCCACGCTGAGGGAGACGGTGACGGCGACGCCCAGTTCGTAGAGGGCTCCGGGCAGGATCCGCAGGGCGCGTTTGGGGTTGGCGAGGGTGTTGGCGGCGCCGATGCAGCAGAGCATGCAGGCGAGGCGGAGCCCGTCGGTGGCGGCGGAGAGGAGGGCTTCCAGGGAGACCGGGCCGCCGATCCGGATGCCGGCGTACCAGTCGGGGGTGGGGAGGTGCGGGAGGCTGAAGAGGATGTGGTCGTCGGGGGTGGTGCCGCTGGCGAAGACGGCCCGGAAGACCACGCGGATGGTGACGACCGTGAGGGCCAGCCAGAGGTAGTGGACGAATCCGCGGGCCCAGGGGGCTTCGGTGCGGCGGACCGTGACCACGTATCCGAGGACGGCGAGGACGAGGAAGAGCAGCAGGGGGTTGTTGGTCCGGCTGACGGCGGTGGCCAGGGCCAGGGCCCAGATCCACCAGGCGACGGGGTGCAGGGTGCGGGGCAGCCGTCGGCCGCCCGGGTCCGGCGCGGGGCCGGGCCCGGACCGGCCGGTCCGGGCCGCCGGGAGGGTGCGCGCCACCTACCGCTCCGTGCGGCGGCGCCTGGCCGCGAGGACGGCGGCGCCGCCGATGAGCAGCACCAGGGCTCCGGTGGCGAGGGCCGGCAGGGCGGAGCCGGTGTCGCGGGAGGTGTCGGCGGCGGGGGCGGCGTCCACGACCTTCGGGCCGTCGCCGGGGGCCGCCGCGGCGGGCGGGCCGGTGCGGGTCGCCGCCGCGCTCGGCGAGGGCGGGGCGGAGGACCCGGTGGGCGAAGGAGAGGGGGTGGGGGTGGCGGCGGGGGCGGACGGGGTGGGCTTCGGGCGGACGGGCTTCGATCCGGTGCCCGTGCCGGGCGGGACGGGTGCGGCCGTCCGGGTGTCCTTCGGGGTCGGTGTGGGGTCGCCGATCGGCGCGGTGTTGTGGGCGCGGAGCTGGTCCGGGCTGATGGTGGGCCGGCCCTCGGTGCCCTCGACGTTCGTGGCCCCGAAGGTCCACAGCTCCACGCTGCCGGGCTTCGGCTCGTGCAGCATGGCGCCGAGTTGGCTGTAGGTCCAGGTGTTCCGGCCGGGGCCGGCGTGCCAGTAGGACCAGTAGGCGGAGGCGGGCGGGGTGAGGACGCAGTCGTCCTGGGCGGGGGTGGGGTAGGCGGTGCCGCCCTTGTGCCCGCTGTAGGAGATCCGGCAGATGAAGGCGGGGCCGTCGTGCCCGGTGCCGGTGGTGCGCCATCCGCCCTGGTTGAGGAGGGCGTATCCGGTGGTGGGGGTGGTGCCGCAGGAGCGGTACACGGGGCCGCCCCAGTGTCCGAAGTCCACGGCGAGGACCGCCCCGGAGGTGGTGGTGCAGCGGCCGATGGGCTGGGGCGCGGCCCCGGCGGCGGGGGCCGTCCCGAGGGCGGCGGCCGTCACGAGGACGGAGGCGGCGGCGGTCCGGGCTGCGGACCGGCGGAGGCCGGTCACCGATGGGCCCCGGGGGTGCGGCGGGTGCGGGCCGAGCGGACGAAGGCGCAGCCGAGCAGGGTGAGCAGCACGGCGGCGCCGCCCACGGCCCCGACCCGGGCCCCGGTGGAGGCCAGGCCGCCGCCGGTGCCGCCGGTCCCGCCCGGGGTGATGATCGTCGGGGTGGAGGCGGAGGGCGAGGCGGTGGTGCCCGCGGTGGGGGGCGGGGCGGTGGTGCCCGCCAGGCTGCGCCGGAGCCGGGCGAAGGAGATCCCGGTGGCGCCGCTCACGGCCTGGGCGGAGGCCCGCAGGTCGGAGCCGGGCCGGCCCTTGGCGATGGTGAAGCCGCCGTCGGCGTTCTGCTGGGAGCGGAGGAACTTCAGGGCCTTGGCGATGCGGGGCCGGTGGGCGACCGGGTCGAGGGAGAGTCCCTGGACGGCGAGGGCGGCGGAGTTGACGGAGTTGCCGGCGGCCCCGGGGAAGCCCCCGTCGGCCTTCTGCTGCTTCGCCAGCCAGGCCAGGGCCTTGTCCACGGCGGCCCGCGACTTCTTGTCGGGCAGCAGGTCGAGGGCCATGGCGGCGATGGCGGTGGAGTCCACCTCTTCCTTGCTCGGCTCGGCGACCATGCTGGGCCAGGCGCCCGAGCGCTTCTGGAGGCTCCTCAGGTAGGCGGCCGGCGCGGCGGCGGCCCGGGTCTCGCCGGCCCGCAGCTGGGCCATGACGGCCAGGGACTGGGAGAAGACGGACGGGGCGTTGGTGTAGGCGCCCTTGGCGGTGCAGGTCCGGTCGGGGGCGGGGGACTTCGCCGTGCAGACGGCCTTGCCGAGGGCGGCGATGAGGTCCTTCCCGGCGAACTTGCGGGGGTCGCGGCCCACGGCCTGGGCGAGCAGGGCCGTCTTGCCGAGGGAGCCGCCGCCGGCGTAGCGGGTGCCGATGGCCGTCCAGTCGTTGACGGTGCGGCCGGTGCCGTCCTTGCCTCGCCCGTCGAGGAAGTCCACGATGCCGCGCAGGGCGTTGTCGTCGGCGCCGGTCGCGGCCAGGGCGTAGGCCCCGTCGATGGTCAGCCCGAAGTCGGCGAAGCCGGTGCCGGGGGTGCCCTCGTAGTAGCGGCCCTGGAGGAGGCGGGAGCGCTGCGTGAGGTAGGCCGATCCCCTCTTCGGGTCCGGGCCGGGCAGCGGGGCGAGGGTGGGCGTCGGGGTGGGCTTCTGCGGGGCCGTGGGCGTGGGCTTCGGGGTGAGGCTCGGGGTGGGGCTCGGCTTCGGGTCGGGCCGCGGGCCGGCGAGGGCCACCAGGTCGGTGCCGGCGCCCGCGATGACGGCGGGCGACGTGGCGTACAGCAGCGGGTCGGTGGAGCCGGCCTCGAAGGGGAAGGCGCCGCCGGGCAGTTGCTGCCGGGAGAGCCAGGCGACGGCGGCGTCGGCCCGGCCGCGTTCGCCCAGGGCACGGAGGGCCTGGGCGGCGAATCCGGTGGCGAAGGGGCTGCCGGTGGTGGTGTAGGAGGCGGCGGGGAATCCGCCGTCGGAGAGTTGGGCCTTGTTCAGGTACGCGCCGGCGGCCCGGACCTCCGCGGCGTGGCCGCCCGCCTTCTTCAGGGCGAGGGCGATGAGGCCGGTGGCCCCGGGCTCGCTGCCGCACCAGTCGCCGCGGCGGATGAGCATGCTGGTGAACCCGCCGTCCTCGCACTGGAGGTCGGTGAGGCGGGTGACGGCGGGGGCGGGCGGGGTGATCCCGCCGCCGAGCAGGGCGATCACCGCCAGGGCCTGGCCGTCGGCCTGCCCGGAGGTGGTGGGGAAATCGCCCCGGACGGTGCAGCCGGGCAGGGGCTGCGGGGCCTCGGATCCGCTGGGGCAGACGCTCGCCGCCAGATCGCCGAGGAGGTCGTGGCCGCCGGTCCTGCGGGGGTCGGCACCGGTGGCGCGGGCCACCAGGGCGAGCCGGGCGGCGGCCGCGGGTTCGGGTGCGGCGGTCTTCCCGGCCGGGTAGGCGTAGGCGTCGGTCTGCTCGGGCCGGGCCAGGAAGCGGGCGACCTTCGCGGCGGCCGGGCTCTTGTGGTCGACGGCGGCGAGGGCGAGGGCGGCCTCGGCGGTGAGCAGGTGGACCGGGCCGCCGCCGGCCGGATCGACGACCCGTTCGCCGTCGGTGAGCTGCGTGCCCAGCCAGCGGGTGGCGGCGGGCAGGTCCACGGAGCCGGGCGGCACGGTGGGCCCGGGGCTCTGGCTGGGCCTCGGCTTCGGGGAGGCCCCGCCGCCCGCGCGGACCTGGTCGGGGGTGAACTTCGGCTGCCCGTTGGTGCCGCCGATGTCGGTGGCCCCGTACACCCAGGCGTCCACGTCGCCGTGCTTCGGGGTGCGGGCCATGGCGCCGAGGGGGCTGTACGTCCACTTCTTCGCGCCGGGCGCGGCGGTCCAGTACGACCAGTAGGCGGAGGCGGGCGGGGTCAGCCGGCAGGCTTCCGTCCGCGGGGTCGGGTACCGCTTCCCGGAGTCGAAGGTGGCGAGGCCGATCCGGCAGATGAACCCGGGGCCGTCGTGGACGGTGCCCTCGGTGGTGAACCCGCCCTCGTGGAGGAGTTCGTAGCCGGTGGTGGGGGTGGCGTCGCAGCCCCGCTCGACCTTCCCGCCGAAGGGGCCGAAGTCGACGGCGACGACGGCGCCGGTGGTGGCGGTGCACTTCTTGAGGGGGTCGGCCCCGGCGGGGGTGACAAGCGCGACGGCCGCCCCGCCGAGCAGGGCCAGGACAGCCGTCAACGTGACCAGGCGGCGTACCGGTCCCGTGCCCTCGTGCCCGTGCGGCCGCTGTCGGCTCTCCACCCGCAGTCCCCTCGTCCGTGCCGGGGGGACGTACGGGTGCGTGGCGATGCGCCCCGTGCGGGCGGGCCGCAGGGGGCGGGGGGCGACCACGCCGTAGTCCGCGACGGCGTTCTTCGTTCGGTGACACGGCCACAGGTGATCCGGCTCGCCCGGGACGGTGCCGGGCCTACGGTTGCGGGTCAGCGCCGGAATTCGACCGGCTTCCCCTGGGGCTGAGTGCTGTTCAGCGGACATCGAACACGCAGCCGTCGGGGCCGTCAAGGTGGGCTGCGTCTCATCGACGGCACCGGGAAGGAGCCCCGCGCCCCGACACCTGGCGGACCCTTGATCGCTGGGGTAGCGTCCGGGGCGCCCATGGGGGAACCCGGTGAGAATCCGGGGCTGACGCGCAACGGTGTGGAGCGGCCGCGAAGGTCGCGCCGAGCCCGAATGCCCGTGTGGTGACGCACCACCAGGAAGCCGTACCACGCGTTCCGGACGGCGGCCCCGAACCCGGTCCCGTCGCCGTGCGGCGCGCTCCGGGGCCCGGGTCGGCCGGCGTCCGCCGATTCCAGGAGCAGGCCATGATCCGTTCCCGTACCCCTCGCCGGCTCACGCTCGCGGCCCCCGCGGCCCTCGGCGCCCTCGCTCTGACCGTCCTCACCGTGACGCCCTCGGCGGCCACCTCGACCCCGGCACAGATCGCCACGTCGAAGACGAACGGTGTGACGTACCTCAAGTCCCTCCAGGCCGCCGATGGTTCGTACGCGGGCTCGGGGCTGTCCAACGAGTGGGCGTTCAGCGCGTTCGCGGCGGCCGGGACGGCCGTCGTCGACGTCTACCCGGGCGGTGACACCACGAAGAACGCCCGCACCGTCTACCGCAACCTGCTGGGAACGGCGGGCTGGCCCTCGGCCGCCCCGGTGGTCACCGACTACGAGCGGGGGGTGCTCAACGCGTACGCGGCGGGCATCGACCCGGCCCGGGTCTCCGCCTCCCGCAACCTGATCGCGCACGTGTACTCCTTCTGGCAGACCGCCGAGCCCGGCTACTTCGGTCCGTCCGCCAACTTCAACGGCACCGTGTTCGCCGCCCTCGCCCTGGGCGGCGCGAAGACCCAGGCCGGCGGCGCGCGCGTGCCGCAGGCCCTCACCGACGCGCTGGTGGCGCGGATCCGCGCCAACCAGCACAACGACGGCGGCTGGCAGTACGGCAAGGCGGAGGGCAACCCGACGGCACTGGCCGCGGCGAGCGACATCGACATGACGGGCGCCGGTCTGGCCGCGCTGTGCGCCTCCGGGGTGCCCGCCACCGACGCGGACGTGGTCCAGGCGAAGAACTTCCTCAAGAGCAAGCTGGTCTCGGGCTCCGGGGCCTTCAACTCGATGTACGGGGTGAACACCAGCTCCAACGGCTGGGCCGTCGCCGGTCTGAACGCCTGCGGGATCAACGCCCAGGGCACGGACTTCACCACGGTCGCCGGAAAGACCCCGATCGACTTCCTCCTGGCCAACCAGTACAACCCGGCGGGCGGGTTCAAGTACAAGCCCGCCGACACCGCCCCGTCCGCGTACGCCTCCCTCGACGCGCTGCGGGCCGTGGCGGTCGGCGGCTTCACCTCCGCCCCGCCGGTCCCGGTCACGGCCGGAGCCCCGCAGTGGGTGGCCCAGTCCTCGTTCACCGCGGGCACGGCCACCAAGCTGGCGCTGAGCGTGGACGACGGCGCGGGCAACCTGAAGGTGTGCGCGGTGTCCGTCACCCCGACCGGGACGACCACCACCCTCGGGGACGTGCTGACGGCGGCGACCACGGCGGCCGCCCCCGCCGGCTGCGTCACCAGCGTCACCCCCGCGTCGGGCACCGGGACCGTCACCGCGGTCAACGGCAAGGCCAACAGCGGCTCGAACACCTGGAAGGTGAGCGTGGACGGGTCCGCCTTCGCCGGGGCCACCCGCGGCAAGGTGATCACCGTGGGCGACACCATCGCCCTGCGCTGGGGCGCCTGAGCCGGTGCGGGCGGGGGCCCGGACGCCCCCGCCCGCGAGCCGGGCCGTGGCCGCGACCGCGCCCGCGCCCGCGCCCGCGCGACTAGAAGGAGGTCCAGGTGAAGGACACCCGGTCGCCCGCCTCCAGCTCGAACTGGCAGCCGCCCACCGGGGTCGGGGTGCCGTTCACCTCGATGCTCCAGTAGGCGGACCCGCCGCCGCTGACGTTCTTGATGGTGTCGACGGAGAAGTCGTCGAACGAGGCGTACCAGGTGCCGTCCCAGGTGAAGCCCTTCTTGCGGGCGGCGTCGTCGAGGGCGGCGGTCGGGGTGGGCACCTTCGTGGCGTGGGCGCCGCCGTTGGTGCCGTCGCACTTGTGGGTCCCGCCGGTGGCGGTGGTCACGTCGTGGCCCTTGGTCCTGATCCGGCCCTTGAACAGCAGCCCGTCCGGGCCCTGCACGGTCAGGGCGACCTTGACGGCGGCGTTGGTGTTCACCGGCTCGGCGTGGGCGACCGCGGGGGACGCGGTGAGGCCGGTGACGGCGAGGCCGAGCGCGGCGGTGGAGACGGCGGCACGGCGGACGGGGCTCAGGAGCACGGGACGGCCTTTCTGACCGGTCGGTCCCCGGCGGGAACCCGCGACCGGCCCGACCCGCCCCGAACGCACGCGCGTCGGCGCGCGCGGGGGCGGTTCCGGCGGAACCCGGGCTTCGCGCTGCAGACCGTGACAGGGGAAGCGGATGCTGCCGTGCGGCGGGCATCCCGACTCGCGGCGCGGGATCGCGCCGCACACGGTTGCAGGTCAGCGCCGGAATCACACCGGCTTCCCCCGAGCGCACAGCCATTCGGTTGTGTCCCGGCCGGAGCCGGGCAGTCGCATCGTACGGGCCGCGCAGCCCCGGGCCAAGAGGCATTCTCCGTAAGGAGGTTGGCCCGCGTCCGGCCCGCACGGACCCCTCGGACGAACAGGAACAGGACACGCATGGGCAGGACGTACGCGGGGGCCCGGCTGCGCCGGCTCCGCGAGGAACGCCGGCTGAGCCAGGTCGAACTGGCCCGACTGCTGGCCATCTCCCCGAGCTACCTCAACCAGATGGAACACGACTCGCGGCCGCTCACCGTGCCGGTGCTGCTCCGGCTCACCGAGTCCTTCGGGGTGGACCCGGGCTTCTTCTCCGGGCAGGAGACCGGCCGCCTCGTGGCCGACCTGCGCGAGGCCCTGGCGACGGAGCTGACCGAGGCCCGGGTCTCCCCGGCCGACCTCACCGAACTCGCCGACAGGCTACCCGCGGTCGCCGCCGTCCTGCTCGACCTCGGGCGCCGCGGCCGCGTCCTCGCGGAACGGCTCGCGGAGGCCGACGGCGGGCGCGCCGGCGCCCCGACGACACCGCTGTCGCCGCACGAGGAGATCCGGGAATTCTTCTACCGCCGCCGGAACTACCTGCACGAGACCGACCTCGCCGCCGAGGAACTGTCCCGGGAGATCGGTCTGCGCCCCGGCGAGGTCCTGCGGACCCTCGCGGATCGCCTCTCCGCGCGCCACGGCATCCGGCTCGCCACCGGCTCGGACCGACTGCACCACTTCGACGCCGGCACCCGGGTGCTGCACCTGTCCGGCCGGCTCCGGCCAGGCCAGCGGGCCTTCCGGGCCGCCACCCAACTGGCCCTGTTGGAGTACGGGGACGAGATCGACCGGCTGGCCGCGGAGGACTTCGCCCCCGGCTCCCCCGCCCACCGCCTGGCCCGCATCGGCGTGGCCAACTACCACGCCGCCGCGCTGATCCTGCCGTACGAGCCCTTCCACCGCACCGCCGAGGCGTTCCGCTACGACATCGAGCGGCTCACCGACCGCTTCGGCGTCGGCTACGAGACCGTCTGCCACCGACTGAGCACCCTGCAACGCCCCAGGCTGCGCGGGGTTCCCTTCTCCTTCGTCCGCGTCGACCGGGCGGGCAACATGTCCAAGAGGCAGTCCGCGACCGGGTTCCACTTCTCCCGCTCCGGCGGCACCTGTCCGCTGTGGAACGTCTACGAGTCCTTCGCCTCGCCGGGTCGGATCCACGTCCAGGTCGCCGCGATGCCCGACGGGCAGCGCTACCTGTGGACCGCCCGTGCCGTCACCCGGCACCGCGGCGGTTGGGGAGAGCCGGGCAAGACCTTCGCCATCGGCCTCGGCTGCGAGATCCGGCACGCCTCTCGCCTGGTCTACTCCGACGGCCTCGATCTGGACAACGCCGCGGCCGCCACCCCGATCGGCATGGGCTGCCGGCTCTGCGAGCGCCTCGACTGCCCGCAACGGGCCGTCCCGCCGCTGGGCCGCGAACTCGCCGTGGACGAGAACAGCACCACCTTCATCCCGTACCCGGTCCGCCCCACTGCCCCCGACGCGGGCGCCTGACCTGCGAGGACGGAGTTCCGTGAGCGGGACCCCGGCCATCGGGCGGCCGCGGGCCCCCGCCTACACTCGCGGCGTGGACGACACCTTCCGTTGCTCGCGCTGCGGCGCCGCCGGGCTCGAAGCCGGCTTCATCGAGGACAGCGGCCAGCACTCGCGCGGGTTCGCCCGCTGGATCCAGGGCGCCCTGGAACGCGGGCCGCTGGGCGGCGCCCGGCGGCTGGGCCGGCCGCGCTGGGAGATCGAGGCCTTCCGCTGCCCGCACTGCGCCCACCTCGAACTGTTCGCGGGCCGGCCGGCCTGAGGCCCGTCCCGGCCCCACGGAGGTGCCCCGTCAGAGGGCGGCCATGAGCCGGGCCAGGGGTCGGGGCACGTCCGTGGGCCCGAGGCGGGCGACCAGGGCGCCGGCGTAGAGCTCCTTGCGGCCGCTGTGGGTGCCGAAGAACCGGCGCAGCTGGCGTTCCACGGGACGGTCGCGCTGGGCGGGCTGCCCCCGGAAGGTGCGGAAGGGGCGCGCCTCGCCGAGTTCGCCGATGACCTCGGTGACGGCGTGCGGTCCGAGGGCCCGGATCAGCTCGTCCTCCAGGTCCGCCGCGCACACGTGGAAGCCCAGCGCGGCGAGACCGCCGTCCTCGGGCACCGGTCCGAGACCGACCCGTTCCAGATGGCGGCGGAAGTACCCCTCCTCGGCGAGGTCGCACAGGCCCGCGAGGGGCAGGTCGAGACCGGGCGGTCCGCAGACGTCGAGGAAGTGCCCGATGCTCATGGCCCCGCCGAGCGGGACCACGGCCACGCCCTCGGCCGCCAGGTCACGGCCGCGCCGGGCGGCCAGGGCCTCCACGGCGGCCCGGTCGCTGCGTCCCTCCACGAGGACGGCCCGTCGTATGCCGGGGGCCGAGCGCCGGGCCTCGGCCTCTGCCGCCGACGCCTCCGCTCCCCCGGCCGCCCACGCGGTCACCGCGGCGCGGAACCGGTCCACTGCGTCCATGTGTCCACCTCGTCTCCCGGGCATCCTGGCACGGCGCGATCATCGGCCGCACCCGGGTTTCGGCGGGTTCCGGACCGGCTCCCGGCGGCGTGGACCACCGCCGGGAGCCGGGAACCGAGCCCGTTCCGAGCCCGGATCCGAGCCCTGGGTCGAGCAGGTGGTCGAGCCGGGAGCCGCGGTCCGGCTACGGCACGGGCTGCTGCTGGGTGACGCAGTGGATGCCGCCACCACCGGTGCCGAGCCGGTCGATGTCGAGCTGCTCGACGACCCGGCCCGGGTAGAGGCGGGCCAGGGTGGCCTTGGCGGCGGCGTCGGCCCGGGTGTCGCCGAACTGACCGCTGATCACGGCGCCGTTGCACACGTAGTAGTTGGCGTAGGAGGCGAGGAAGTCGGGGTGGGTGGAGCGGATCTTGTAGTAGTCGGGTCCCTGGAGCTTGTCCACGGTCATCCGCGTGCCGCCCGCCGTGGTGGCGGCGGACAGCACCTGGTACTGGAGCCGGGCGTCCTTGGCGTAGACGTCGTTGTCGGAGGCCAGGGGCATCTGGACCATGCCGAGGCCGGGGGCGAGGAAGCGGGAGGTGGCGTCCACGTGGTCGTCGGTGATGTCCTGCCCGTAGACGCCCTCGAACCAGATCACCTTGGAGGCGCCGTAGGCCGTGCAGAGGGCGGCCTCGATCTGGGCCTGTGACAGGGAGGGGTTGCGGTTGCGGTTCACCAGGCTGCTGCGGGTGGCCATGAGGGTGCCGGCGCCGTCCTGTTCCACCGCGCCGCCCTCGCCGACCAACGCGGCGGAGGTGAAGGGGATCCCCAGGTGGGCGGCGACCCGGCCGGCGACGAGGGCGTCCCGGGAGTGGGTCTGCTTCTTGCCCCAGCCGTTGAAGTTCAGGCCGATCGCGTCGAGACCGCCGGTGCCGTTGGTGCGGAACACCGGCCCGCTGTCGCGCATCCAGCAGTCGTCCACGGGGATGGTCGTGAGCACCGTGACCGTGGGGCCGCACAGCGAGCGGGCCCGCGCGGCACTGGCCGAGTTGGCGCAGAGGTAGACCTGCTCGTACTTGGCGATGGTCCGGGCGATGAGGGCGATGTCGGACTGGATGCCGCTGAGCTTGCTGCCCCAGATGGAGCTGCTGTCGGGCCAGGCCATCCAGGTCCGGGTGTGCCGGACGTCCTCGATCGGGACGCGGAAGGCGCCCGCGGCGGCGGGACGGGGTGCGGCCGCTCCGGCCCGCCCCTCGGCCGCCGCGAGGGCGACGCCGGCGGCGGTGAGGCCGGCCACGGCGAGGAATCCGCGTCTGTCCAGGCGCCCGGCTCGGGCCGGGTCGGGTGCGTGCTGGTTCATGAGGAGACCTTTCGGTTCTTCAACTCGCCCCGCACGACGCGGGGTTGACCGGAAAACTAAAACTGGCCAAGCGCTCGGTCAATAGTTTGGACGGGGCTGTTCCGGCGGATCGGGGGAATCCGCAGGTGGCGTGCGGAGGGCCGGCCAGGTCGTGACTTCCGGATCTTGCCGGTGAGGCCCGCGGCGTCTGGTGCCACTGCACTCGCTGCGCTCGCTCCGTCTCGGCTCTTTGATCTCTCTTTCGGAGGCCGAGCGCCTCGCAAGGCGCCGGGAAGCCTGCCTACTGGGCGTAAGCGGGCTTTCCGGCAGCTCGGCCTCCAAGGTCCTCGAAGAGGAGCCGAGACGAAGCGCGGAACGCGCGCAGTGCCGCGAGGTGCGGTGCC
>NZ_JBEOSD010000154.1:0-19949 GCF_040302735.1 Streptomyces sp. NPDC097619
ACTTCCACGCGATCTTCGCCAACACCGGTGCCGAGGCCGTCGAGGCCGCCATCAAGCACGCCTCGCTCATCCTGCGTATGCGGGCGGCTGCGTCGGAGGCGTTCTCCTCCAAGCGGCCCTTGGTCTTCTCGGCCTTGCCCTTCATCTCGAGTCCGGTGTCGCCGGCAGCCGCGCCGGTCTCTTCCTTGACCTTGCCCTTGACCTGGTCGGCCTTGCCCTTGATCTTGCCCATGTCCTCTTCCTTCCCACTCGGGGTCCCCGGGGCCGCGCTACCCGGACTCCCGGTTCCGACCGGGACCGGCCGGACCTGTTCCTCACGGCCCACTCCCGGCCGCTGCCGCTTGGCCTCCATGCCGCGCGCACCGTCGTCGCGGTCCCGATCCGGTCGGGGAGGGGAAGACCCGCCGCCTCCGGCGGTGTCCCGGCTCACCATCGGTACCAGCGGGCCGATTCGGTCCGCTTGAAGAAGCCGAGCAGCCACACCACGAGGACCGCCAGCGCGATCCACCAGAGTGCCTGCACGGCGAACCCGGCACCGAACAGGATGAGGATGACCAGGAGCAGCAGGAGCAGCGGAACCATGCCGAACCTCCTCGCGTAGTCGCGGGCGTCTCTGTCCTGACCCGCGCCTGCCCGGCGGCGTCCCGCCCATGCAGCGGATGCCGGCGTTCCGTCCGGGCCGTCGGCGGACGCCCGGCCCGTCAGTCCTTGCCGGTGCGGCGCAGCACCGCTCCGAGGTGGTGCTGGAGGGGCAGGCCGACGGCGGCGAGGTCGTGGCGGAACTCCAGGGTGGTACCGCCGTCCGTGAGGGTGTACCGGCGGCGGGTCGCGGTGACGTCCTTGGCGGTGGGGGTCAGGGCGACCCGGTCGGTGGCGAGGTCCACGAGGGGGCCCTCCACCCGCCCGACCAGTACCTCGGTGATCCCGGTGGGCTGGGTGACCAGCGCCTCCACCCGCCCCTCCGGCTGGAGGCGCCACCAGCCGCTCTCCCGGGCCGCGGGCCGCACGGGGGCGCCCTCCGCGTCGACGATCCAGGCGCGGGCCTCGTACCGGAGGAACGGGCGGCCGTCGTGGCTGAAGCTGACCTCCTGCGCGTAGGAGAAGCCGGATTCCAGGCTCGGGTACTCGCCTCGCCCCTCCCCCGTCCACGTGCCCAGCAGGCCGGTGACGGGGGCGAGCAACGGGTGCGGGGCGGGCGGGTTCTCCGGGTCGAGGGAGTCGGGGTAGGGCAGGTGGGCGGAGCCGGGCATGGCGGGCCTTCCGTGGTCGGTGGTACGCGTGCGCGCGATGACCCACGCAGCCTAGGCGGCCGCGTCGTCCTCGTGGCGCACTCCGCGGGGTGGCCGCGGGGCGCCCGGTGTTGGGTGTCGGGTCGCGCGGACGGCTGTCGTCCGGGAGGTGACCGTCCTGCCTCGCTCGCCGTCAAGAGGTGAACGCGCCAGGGGTTCGACGGGCGTCCAACTCCCCTTTTTGTTTCATGTATTGACACTGCCCGGACGGCGGACTTACGTTTTCGGCCGTCTGAGAGCGCTCTCAATCATGGTTCGCGGTCCCGCGACCCCGTCCCGGAACCGGTCCGAGTACGGCCCCTCCCTCCCCCCGCCACGACCCGAGGAGCCCCATTTGTCACCCCCACGCTTCCGGCCGGCCGCAGCGCTGGTCCTGACCGCCGCGCTCGCGGCGGCCGGTCTGTCCGCCGCCCCCGCCGGGGCCGCCACCATCCCCGTGGGCAGCGGGAGTTATTCCGATGTCCGACCCGCGGGCACCTCCGGTCCCACCACGAACACCGGCACCCCGGTCCGCCCCAAGGTGACCGCGGCGGCCCAGGGCAAGCCGGTGCCCACCAACGATTGGTGGTCCTCCCTCGCCTTCCAGCGGTACGGGGACAATCCGTGGTCCACGCCGATGTACGGGCATCCGCTCACCTACCAGGCGGTCGCCTCCGGTCTGGAGATCGGCTACCCGACGGCCCCCACCATCACCGGTGACGGCCGGCAGTACGAGTACCCGCACCGCCGGGACCTGACCCTCGGCCTCTCCGGCCTGAACTCACCGGACACCAAGGCCGACGCCTGGTCGGACTGGACCGTCACCCCCGCCTGGTCCGACGGCGCCCGCACGCTCCGGGCGACGATCGGCCACGGTCTGCCCTTCGTATACGCCAAGGGCACCGGCGGCAACGCGCAGATCACCACGGCGGCGGCGCCCACGGTCTTCGCCGACCAGGGCAACGTGCTGGGCATCACCGTCTCCGGGCACCACTACGCCCTGTTCTCGCCCACGGGCACGGACTGGAACGTCTCCGGATCCACCGTCACGGCCGGGCTCGGCGGGAAGGACTACTTCTCGGTGGCCGTGCTCCCGAGCACGGACGCCCTGGCGCTCTACCGGAAGTACGCCTTCAGTTTCGTGACGGGCTCCACCGTGTCCTGGTCCTCCACGGGCGGGACAGTCGGGGCCACGTACACCCTCGCCACCACCCCGCAGGAGGGCACCGAGCGGGGCACGCTCCAGGCCCTCTACCGGCACCAGTGGCTGCGGACGAGCGATCCGCTCACCGCGTACACCTACGTCTCGCCGCGGGGCACCATGAAGGTCCGCGAGGGGGTGTCCTTCCGCACCTCGCAGAAGGCGGCCCCGGTGCTCCCGGCGCTGCCGCGCACCTCCGCGGTGGACGCGGCCCGCCTGCGCGGCCAACTCAACGAGGTGGTGAACTCCGCCGACCCCTTCTCCGGGGCGGTGGACACGTACTGGACCGGCAAGGCCCTCGGGAAGCTGGCGCAGTTGGTGCCGCTCGCGGAGCAGATCGGTGAGACGGGCATCCGGGACCGGCTGCTGGGACTCCTCAAGGGCCGCCTGCAGGACTGGTTCACGGCCGGCGGGGCGAACGAGTTCTCCTACGACCGGGACTGGAAGACCCTGACCGGCTACCCGGCCTCGTACGGCAGCGACACCGAACTCAACGACCACCACTTCCACTACGGCTACTACGTGTACGCGGCGGCGTTGATCGCCCAATACGACCCCGCGTGGGCGGCCGACTCGGCCTGGGGCGGGATGGTGAAGACCCTGATCCGGGACACCGCCAACCCCAGCCGCACCGACACGGCGTTCCCCTTCCTGCGCGGCTTCGACGTGTACGCGGGCCACGGCTGGGCCTCCGGGCACCAGGGGTTCGCGGCAGGCAACAACCAGGAGTCCTCCTCGGAGTCCACCAACCTGAGCGCCGCGCTGGTGCTGTGGGGGTCGGCCACGGGGGACGCGGCCCTGCGCGACCTGGGCTCGTACTTGTTGGCCACGGAGGGCGAGGCCATCGCCCAGTACTGGTTCGACGCCGACCAGCAGGTGTTCCCCGGGGCGTTCGGGCACGACACGGCCGGCATGGTGTGGGGCAGCGGGGCCGCCTACGCCACCTGGTGGACGGCCAACCCGGAGGAGATCCACGGCATCAACGTGCTCCCCGTCACCGCCGGCGGCTCCCTGCACCTGGGCGGCCACAAGGAGGCCGTCCGGCGCAACCTCGCCGAGATGGAACGGGAGAACGGCGGACCGGCCGTCGAATGGCGCGACCTGCTGTGGGAGTTCCAGTCCCTGGCCGATCCGGGCGCGGCCCGGGCCAAATGGGACGCCGGGCACGCGGGCTACACCCCGGAGGCGGGGGAGACGAAGGCCCACACCTACCACTGGATCACCGGCATGGACGCGCTCGGGGCGCCCGACACCTCCGTGACCGGTTCGGTGCCGACCTCGGCGGTGTTCGCCAAGGGCACGACCCGCACCTACGCGGCCCACAACTACGGCGGGGCGACCTTGCGGGTCACCTTCTCCGACGGCGGCGTCCTCGACGTCCCGGCCCGCTCCACGGCCACGGGGACGGGCACCGCGGGCCCGGGACCGGATCCGGACCCCGATCCGCCCACCGGGAACACCTTCCGACTGCGGTCCGACGGCACCCTGAGCACGGCCGCCGCCGGTTCGGCGGTCACCGTCACGGTGCCCTCCGCGGACGGCGCCAACCACGACGGCACCCCGTACCGGCCGCTGGTCTTCCAGGCCCGGGGCGTCAACGGGACACTGCGGGCGGGCGCCGCCACCACCTTCCGGCTGCCGGTGGACGCCGGTTCGTCGGTGGCGCTCGGCCAGCAGGCCCGGGTCAGCTACGACCTGACCGGTGACGGCACCTTCGACCGCACGGAGACCTACCACTACTTCGCCACGGACCCGGTGCCGGGCTGGGAGGACTACACCCAGGCCCGCGGGCTGCGGTCGACCACGGGCAGCCTCGGGGACCTGCGCGGCGGCACGGTCCGGGTGGAGGTGTGGAGCGCCATCGGCAACGCCCCGGGCTCGCTCCAGACCGGCACCGACCGGTCCGTGCTCGTCATCCCCTACGACTGACCCGTCGCGCGGCGGGACCGCCTGACCGGTCCCGCGGCGGCAGGCGCGGTGGGTCGCGCGGCGGGCACCGGGATTCCGGTGCCCGCCGTTCGCGCGTTCGCGGCGGCTCCACGTGCCCACCCGCGCCGGGGCCGCGGGGCACCGGGGCGGAGGTCAGGCCGATCCGCGCCGGACCAGCACCGTCGGGGTGACCACGGACTCCACCGGCTCGCCGGCGGGCCCGTCCAGGATCCGCATCAGGAGCCGCACCATCAACCGGCCCATGCCCTCCACGTCCTGACGCACGGTGGTGAGGGGCGGATCGGTCCTGCGGACCACCGAGGGCGTGTCGTCGAACCCGACCACGGCCACGTCCTCCGGCACCCGGCGGCCGCGTTCCCGGAGCACGCGCAGGGCCCCGGCGGCCATCAGGTCGTTGGCGGCGAACACCCCGTCGAGCCCGGGACGCCGGTCCAGGAGCTCCGCCATGGCCCGGGCCCCGCTCTCCTCGGTGAAGTCCCCGGCGGCGAGCAGCACAGGGTCCGCCTCCGGCAGCACCTCGTGGTAGCCGGCCAGCCGGTCCAGGGCGGAGGTCTGGTCCGGCGGCCCGGCGATGTGCGCGACGGTCCGGCAGCCGCGGGCCACCAGGTGGGCGACGGCGGCACGGGCCCCGCCGCGGTTGTCGGCGTCCACGAAGGGCACGGCTGGGCCGCCCCGGGAGACCGGTCGGCCCCCGTGCACGGTCGGCACCCGCGGCCGGGCGGTGAGCGCGGAGAGCTGGTCGTCGGTGTGGAGGGACAGGGCCAGGACGCCGTCCACGTGGCCGCCGCCGAGGAAGCGGGAGATGCGCGCGCCGTCCCCCGGGCCCTCCACCCACAGCAGGACCAACTGGGTGTCGTACGCGGCCAGCTCGCGGCTGATGCCGCGGATCTGCTGCTCGAAGTACGGGTCGGAGAAGATCCGGAACTCCGGCTCGGCGATGAGGACGGCCACCGCGCCGTTGCGGCGGGTCACCAGGGCCCGGGCGGCCTGGTTGGGGACGTAGCCCAGCTCCTCGACGGCCCGTCGGACCTTCTCCGCCACCGGGGCCCGCACCCCGGCCCCGCCGTTGACGACCCGGGAGACGGTGGCCCGGGACACCCCGGCCAGCGCGGCCACGGCCTCCAGCGTCGGCCGGGACTCCTGCTCGGGCAAGGGGGCTCCTCCGTTCACCGCGCTGCCGCTCCGCCGCAGGTCAGGATAGACGCCCCGGGGCGCGGAGGAGGGGACTCCCCGGAGCCCGTCCCGGCCCCGGTGGAGCGGTGGCCCGCGCCGGGGCCGTTCGCGTTCCCCCCGCGGGGGCCCGCGGGCACGAGGGGGCTCCGGGGCGCGCGGCCGGTCAGCCGATGACGAGGTCCGCGCGCTCCCTGCCGGCGGCGATCAGACGCGCGTTGGCCTCGTCGGACCGCGTCACCCAGGCCCGGGCGGCCTCGGGGGCCTTGCCGTGCCGGACGTGCCGGTCGACCAACCGACGGACCCGCAGGTTCTCCTCGGGCGCCAGGTACCAGACCTCGTCGAGGAGCGGCCGGATCCCGGCCCACCCGCCGTCGGCGTGCAGCAGGTAGTTGCCCTCGGTGATGACCAGGGGGACCTCGGGGGCGACGGGGATGCTGCCGGCGACCGGTTCCTCCAGGGCCCGGTCGAAGGCCGGGGCGTAGACCGTGGCGGTGCCGGGGGCCCTCAGTCGCGCCAGGAGCGCGGTGTACCCGGCGGCGTCGAAGGTGTCGGGGGCGCCCTTGCGGTCCGCCCGGCCCAGGCGTGCCAGCTCGGCCCCGGCCAGGTGGAAGCCGTCCATCGGGACCACCACGGCGCAGTCGGGGCCGAGGAGTCCGGCGAGGCGTGCGGCCAGGGTGGACTTGCCCGCGCCGGGAGGCCCGGTGATCCCGAGGATGCGGCGGCCGCCCCGGCGGACCAGGGCACCGGCCCGGGCGGCCAGGGCGATCAGCTCGGCGGTGGCGTCCGGTCCGGCGGCTCCCGGTGGGCCGCAGGTGCCGCCCAGTCGGCCGGTGCCGCCGGGGCCGTCGCCCCCGGGGCCGCCCTCGGGGCCCGTCGTGCCGGTCCGTCCCGTTCGGGTGCCGTGCGTGTCGGTCGACCGCATGGTCGCCCTCCCTCCTCGCCGGAAGCCAATACGGTAGCGGGCCTTCCGCTCGGTCCGTCCCCGGCCGGTCGGTTTCGCGGCGCTGCCGTGGCGCGCGGGAGGTTCGGGTGCCGGGGGCGGGAAGGTCCGCCGACCGACTGAAAACGATCACCCATTGGCCATAAGTGATCATATTTTCTGACGTACCGACAGGAATCGCGTGCATAGCTGACGGCATGGCTCCTCTTCGGCGAACGACCGCACGCGCGGCGCGCCTCTGCTGCGCGTCGGCCGCCTGCGCCCTCCTGTCCGTGACGCCCGCCTGGGCCGCGGCGCCGTCCGGTCCGGAGCCGGTCCCCGCGGTGTCGGGCCCCGCCCGCACCTCCCCCGCCCCCACAGGAACCGCCACCGTCCCGGTCACCACGCCGCCGCCGGCGGCGGGCACGACCCCGCCGGGCCGGACCCCCGGCCCGCCCTCGGCCACGCCCCGGGAGCTCGACGCCCTCCCCGCGGAGGAGCCCGTCGCGGCCCCGGGAGGCCACGCCGACCTCGGCGTGACCGCCACGGTGCGACCGGTACGAGCCGCCGGGGAGGACCCAGCGGAGCGGCCGGCCGCCGGGGCCTCGGCGCGCCTGGCCCCGGAGACGTACGACTACCTGCTGACGGTGACCAACCACGGGCCCTCGACGGCCCGCGGGGTCCGGATCACCGACCGCCTGCCGGAGGCGCTGGAGTTCGTCTCCTCACGGGACGGCTGCACCGCCGCCGGGCGCACCGTCCGCTGCGGACCGCTGCCCTCCCTCGCCGTCCGGGCCACCCACACCTGGGTGATCACGGTCCGGCTCGCCGCCGGTTACACCGGCGAGGGCGAGGACATCACCAACGAGGCCGAGGTCGGGTCCGACACCGTCGACCCCGAGGCCCGCAACGACAAGACCTCCCTGACCGGGCTGGTCATCCCGCCCAGCGCGCGCGTGGCGGACCTCTCCCTCCACAAGACGGCCCTGCTCCCGGAGGGCCGCAGGAGCCTGCGGCCCGGGGAGAAGTTCACCTACCTGATCACCGTCCGCAACGCGGGACCGGCGACCGCCCGGCAGCTGTCCGTCACCGACCGCCTGCCGGAACCCCTGTCCTTCGTCTCCTCCCCACAAGACTGCGCCCCCGTCCCCGGCTCGGACCGCGAGGTGGTCTGTCCGGCACTGGACCGGCTGCCGACGGGGGCGACGGCGGAGTTCCGGATCACCGTGCGGGTCGCGGAGGGGGACCGCGCCACTCCCTCGCGCACCACCTGCACGCCGGTGGACAACATCGCCCGGGTCACCTCCGCCAGCCACGACCCCGACCTCTCCGACAACGCCAACCGACCCGGCACCACCGGTCCCGGCGGCGGCCGCCTGTGCCTGGGCCGTGCGGACGGCAAGGGCGAGGAGGAAGACGGGGGCCACCACGGGGGCAAGGAGGAACACGGCGGCCACTCCGGCGGCAGCGGCCACGGACGCGGCGACCTCGCGGAGAGCGGCGCCGGCATCCCCGGCTGGGCCCCCTGGGCCGCCGGCTCACTCGTGGCGAGCGGGGCCGGCCTGCTGCTCGCCGCACGGGCCCGCAACCGCGCCCGCGCCGAGCGGTGACCGCCCCGCCCGGCGCCCCCGCACCGGGCGCGCGGCCCGCCGCACCCACCCACCGGGCCGTTCACGACCACGACCGGACCCACGACCGCGAGGACCGTACGAGAATGACATCGCGCTGGAGCGCCCGCCGGCGCCGGGCCGCCGTTCCGCTGCTGTGCGCCCTCGTGCTGGCGGGCCCCTCGTACGCGGCGGCCCCGCCTCCCACCGACGACGGACGACGCTCCTCGCCCCGCGCCCTCTCCTTCCCCGTCAAGGAGACCTTCGACAGCTCCACCAACCTGGGCACCGCCAGCGGCAACGCGAGCTATCCGACCGGCGGCGGCTGGTTGCGGCTCACCCCGGCCAGCGCCACCCAGGCCGGCACCTGGAAGATGAAGGACTCCTTCTCGTCCGGCCTGGGCATCGTCGCCGAGTTCACGTACGCCACCTACGGCGGCAGCACCTACGACGGCAAGCGCGGTGACGGGCTGTCCTTCTACCTCACGGACGGCTCGGCCGCCGACGCCGTGGGCCCCTCCGGGGGCAGCCTCGGCTACGCCTGCTCGGGCGCGGCCTCACGGTGCGTCACCTCCGGGGTTCCGGGGGCCTACCTGGGCGTGGGGCTCGACGAGTTCGGCAACTTCTCCTCGGCGGGCGTGGGCAACGGCGGCCCCGGCACCCAGGCGAACAAGATCGTGGTGCGCGGCGGGGGCAACGGCACCAGCGGCTACCGGTACGCGACCGCCGCCGACGGGCCGGGTGCCACGGTGGAGACGGGCAGCCGCGCCAACAAGCGCAAGATCCGGATCTCGCTGCTGCCCAGCGGCACCAGGATGCTGCTGTCGGTGTGGTCCGACAGCGGGCCGGGCACCACGATGGCCCGGCTGGTCACCGACCACGACGTCACGGCGATCACCTCCCAACCCGCCCTGCCCGCCACCCTCAAGGTGGGTTTCTCGGCCGGCACGGGCCTGGCGACCAACATCCACGAGATCGACGACCTGACGATCAACGTGCCCGCGGACCTCAGCATCACCAAGTCCGGCGGCCCGACGCCCGTACCGGCCGGGGGCGGCCCGGTGACGTACACGCTGACGGTGGCCAACAGCGCCGACAACGAGGTCACCGGGGCCGTGGTCCGCGACACCGTGCCGGGCCTGACCGACGTGACCTGGACGTGCAAGGCCGGTACGGGCGGCACCTGCGGCCGGGCCTCCGGGAGCGGCAACACCCTGGACACCACCGCCGATTTCAAACGCAACGGCACCGTCACCTACACCATCACCGGGACGGCGCCCGCCCAGCCCACCTCGCTGAGCAACACCGCCACCGTGACCGCCCCCGCCGACCGCACCGACACCGATCCCACGGACGACAGCGCCACCGCGCCGGACATCACCGTCACCGCCCGCGCCGATGTGGCCGCGCTGAAGGAGGCCCTGGGCAGCGGGCCGGTGGCCCCCGGCGAGGAGTTCGGCTACCGGATCACCGCCCGCAACCTGGGCCCCTCCCACACCGGTACCGTGCTGATGTCCGACACCCTGCCCGCGCCCCTGCGGTTCGTGTCCTCCCCGGACGGCTGCACGGCCGACGGCCAGGTGCTCTCCTGCCCGGTACGCGGCCCCCTCAACGCGGGGAACACCGTGTCCTGGACCGTCCGGGTCCGGCTCGACCCCGCCTACCAGGGGGACGGTTCCGACCTCGGGAACACCGCCTCGGTACGGCACTCCGTGACCGACCCCCAGCCGGACAACAACACGAGCACGGCGTCCTCCCCGCCCGGTGGGGTGGCGGCCGCCCGGGCCGACCTGGCCCTCACCAAGACGGTGCAGGACCGCGCGCCGGTGGCCCCCGGCGAGACCTTCACCTACACGGTGGCCGTGCGCAACGCCGGCCCCTCGGTGGCCCGTCAGGTCTCGGTGACGGACCCGCTGCCACCCGCCCTGTCCTTCGTCTCGGCACCCGCGGGCTGCACCGCCACCGGGCAGCAGGTCACCTGCGGCACCGAGGCCGCCCTGGCGGTCGGCGGCAGCCGCTCGTGGACCTTCACCGTCCGCCTGGACCCCGCCTTCTCCGGGGACGGCGCCACGGTGCGCAACACGGCCACCGCCAAGGCCGTCACCGCGGACCCGAACCAGGCCGACAACAGCGGCAGCGCCGGGGTGCCCGGCGGCCGGACGGCCCCGCCCACGGCCGATCTGGAACTCGCCAAGAAGGCCACCGCGGGCTGACACCCGCCCCAAGGACTCCCGTACAGCGCTCTGTACGGTCTCTCACGCACGAAACGGAAACGATGCGCGATGACGACGACACCAGGCCGGCGGACGGCGGCCGGGGCCCTGGCCCCGCTGCTCTGCGCGGGAGCCCTGTGGGCCGCCCCGGCGCCCGCGGCCGCGCAGCCGGCACCGGCCCTGTCCGCGGTGGCCGCCCCGCTCGCGGGGGCGGGCCCGTCCCGGACCGGGCGGACCGTCGAGGTGACGGCCCGGCACAGCCGGGCCCCCGGTGAGCTGATCACCTACACCCTCACCGCGCGCAACAAGGGACCGTCGGTGGCCCGGAACGTCACGGCGACGGACCGGCTGCCCACCGGCATCACCTTCGTCGGTTCCTCCGACGGCTGTTCGGCCACCGGGCAGACCGTCACCTGCGGCCCGGAACCGCAGCTCGCCGCCGGCCAGACGAAGAGCTGGAGCTTCCAGGCCAAGCTGAGCGCCTCCTACCAGGGCGACGGCTCCGATCTCGGCAACAGCGCCACCGGCACCTCCGACGCCACCGACCCCGACCCGGGCAACAACAAGCCCGACCCGGTGCTTCCGCCCGGCCCCTTCGACCCCGTGTCGGACCTGGTGACGGTGAAGACCCCGCTGGGTCCGGGGCCGACCGTGCCCGGCCAGGAGTACGAGTACGAGGTCCGCACCGTCAACAAGGGGCCCTCGGACGCCCGCAACGTGCTGATCACCGACACCCTGCCCGACGGACTGTCCTTCGTCTCCTCCGCCGACCCCTGCACCGCCTCCGGCCGGACCGTGACCTGCGGCCCGCAGGCCCGGCTCGTGCCCGGCGGCGACGTGATCTGGACCTTCAAGGTGAAGCTGGACGCGGCCTACACCGGGGACGGCAGCGACCTCCGGAACACCGCTACCTCCTCCTCGGCCTCGAAGGAGCCCGTACCGGAGGACAACACCTCCAAGCCGGTGCTGCCGCCGGGCGGGGTCACCGCGCCGCAGGCGGACGTGTGGACCGCCAAGCGCCCCGCCACGGACACCCCGATCGCCCCGGGTCAGACCTTCGAGTACCTGGTGACCGCCACCAACGACGGCCCCTCGCGGGCCGTGGACACCGCCGTCACCGACAAGCTGCCCGCCCCGCTGGCCTTCGTCTCCTCCCCCGACGGCTGCACCGCCACCGACGGCACCGTGTCCTGCGGCCCGGTGGCCGTGCTGGACCCGGGCAAGGCGAAGACCTGGCGGTTCACGGTCCGACTGGACAGCAGCTACACGGGCAACGGCTCCGACATCCGCAACACGGCCACCGCCACGGCCAAGACGAAGGACCCGAAGCCGGAGAACAACACCAGCAGCCCCGCGGGCCTGCCGGGCAGCACCGTGAACAAGCCGACCGCCGACCTCGCCGTCACCAAGGAGGCCGTGGGCACGAGGCCGCCGGTGCCGGGCGAGAACTTCGACTACCGGATCCGGATCACCAACAACGGCCCCTCCGCGGACGCGTTCAACGTCAAGCTGACGGACAACCTGCCCGAGGGCCTGTCGTACGTGGCCTCCTCCCCCGCCGGGTGCACCGTGGCCGGACGCCTGGTGTCCTGCAAGCGGACCGCGCCGCTGAAGGTCGGAGAGACGGTCGAGTACCTGCTGACGGTCAAGGTCGACCCGGCGTACATCGGTGACGGCAGCGACCTGCGGAACACCGCGGAGGTCACGGCCGACAACATCGACCCGGCGAGCGAGAACGACAAGGGCACGGCGACGGTCCCCGGCGGCCACGTGGCCGAGCCCTCGGCCGACCTGGCGATCGTGAAGAAGCCGGTGCAGACGACGCCGGTGGCCCCCGGCGAGACCTTCGACTACGCGATGACGGTGACCAACAACGGCCCCTCGCAGGCCGACCAGGTCTCGGTGACGGACACCCTGCCGACGGCGCTGAGCTTCGTCTCCGGCGACCCGACCTGCACCTCGGGTCGGACCGTCACCTGTGGTCCGCTGCCGCACCTGGCGCCGGGCGCCTCCGTCACCTGGGTGATCAAGGTGAAGCTGGACCCGGAGTACGCCGGCGACGGCTCCGACATCCGCAACACCGCCACGGTGGACGCGCAGACCGCCGACCCCCGGCCCGCGAACAACACCAGCGCGGCCGCCGGCCCGCCCGGTGGGACGGTGAAGGAACCCACCGCCGACCTGGAGGTGGGCAAGACGACCCCGTGACGGCCGGTCGCCTCACCCCCTGACGGCCCGGCGTGACGGCCCGGAGGCCCGGACTCCCCTCGGAGTCCGGGCCTCCGGCCGGTCGGGGCCGCCGACGGATGCCCGTCAGGCCTCGATCAGCCCGGCCCGGATGGCGTAGCGGGTGAGCTCCAGGCGGTCGCGCAGGCCCAGTTTCTGGAGCAGGTTGGCGCGGTGCCGTTCCACGGTCTTGGCGCTGATGACCAGGATGTCGCCGATCTCCTTGGAGGTGTGGCCCTCGGCGACGAGCTTGAGGATCTCCTCCTCGCGTTCGGTGATGGGGCGGGCGGGCAGCCCGGCCCCGGTCCTGATCCGGTCCAGGTAGCTGCGGATCAGGGTGCTCTCGGCGCCCGGATAGATGAACGGCTCGTCGCGCAGCGCGGCCCGGCACGCCTCCACCAGGTCGCGGTCGGCCACCGACTTCGGGACGTACCCGCTGGCCCCGGCCTTCAGGGCCTCGAAGAAGTACTGCTCGTTGTCGTACATGGTGAGCATCAGGATCCGCAGGTCGGGGCGGAGCCGGGAGAGCTCGCGGGCGGCCTGCAGACCGGTCTGCCGGGGCATGGCGATGTCGAGGATCGCCAGGTCCAGGCCGGGGTCGCGGCGGGCCTCGGCGACGGCTCCGGCCCCGTCCTCCGCCTCGGCGACCACCGTGAGGTCGGGTTCGGAGTCCAGGATGAGCCGGACGCCGCTGCGGACGAGCGCGTGGTCGTCGGCGAGCAGGATGCGGGCCGGTGCGGTCATGGGCGGGGTCCCCCGGGGTGGGCTGCGGTGGTGGTGAGGCGGACTTCGGTGCCGCCGCCTGGTCCGGGGCCGATGGTCAGGGCGGCCCCGATGAGAAGGGCGCGCTCGCGCATGCCCTGGATGCCGGCGCCCGGCGGGGCGCCGCCGGTCCCGCGGCCGTCGTCGCGGACCAGCAGGACGGTGTTGCCGCCGGGCAGCGCGCGCAGGTGCAGTTCGACGCGGCGGGCCCCGGCGTGTCGGGCCGCGTTGGTGAGGGCTTCCTGTGCCACCCGGTACAACACCAGCTCGGTGGCGGGGTCCAGGACCGGCAGGCCGGGGGTGATGTGCGCGCCGACGCTGAGTCGGAAGGCGGTGAACTCGGCGGCCAGCGAGCGCAGGGCGCTGTGCAGCCCGAGTTCTTCGAGGACGCCGGGGCGCAGTCGGCGGGCGATCCGCCGGATCTCGTCCAGGCTGGCGCGGGTGGTCTCCTGGGCCTGGCGGAGGTCGCCGCGGACCGGTTCGGGGGTGCGGTCCGCGGCGTGCTTGAGCTGGAGCAGGACGGCGGTGAGGGTCTGGCCGATCTCGTCGTGGAGTTCCTGCGCGATGCGGCGGCGCTCCTCTTCGAGTGCGGAGAGGACCCGGCCGGTGCTGGCGGCGCGTTCGGCTTCGAGGCGGTCGAGCATGGTGTTGAAGGCCCGGGTGAGTTCGGCGATCTCGTCCCGGCCGGTGGCTTCCGGGCGGTCGGCGGGGGCGAGCAGGTCGGCGGTGGCCATGGCGCGGTTGAGGCGGGCCAGGGGGGCGAGGCCGACGCGGAGCAGAGCGGCGTTGGCGACGAGCATGGCGGCCAGTCCGCAGCCGAGGACGAGGGCCTCGCCGGCGAGGACGGGGGTCGAGACGGTGACGGGTCCCAGGAGGAGCCCTGCGGCGACCACCAGGACGGCTGCGTTGAGCAGGAAGATCCGCCAGTACAGCGACATGTGACGAGCCCCTCCTGTCGGCCCCCCTCGTCCTCCGCGCCGCTGGGCCCGAGGGCCCGGGTGGATCCGGTCTGACCTGCGATGAAACGTACTACCCCGAGCCATCCTGGCGGGGTGGGGCGGGGCTGTCCATCCGTGACGGCACCCATGTTCGCGGACCCATGTTCGCGGAACGGTCGCGGGCCGGCCCGCAGACCCGCCGCGCGGGCCGCGCCCCCGGTGGGTCGGTGCCGGTGGTCGGTGGTCGGTCCCGGGGCGCGGGCGGGGGCCGGTTTCAGGGGCGGTCGCGGTCGAGGGTGGGCGGGGCGCCGGCGGACTGGGCTCCTTCGGATTCGAGGGTGAGCCGGTCCGGGCCGGTGCGGGTGACGACGTAGAGGTTGCCGGAGGGGCAGGTGAAGGTGGCCCGGGTGTCGGTGGGGTGGCTGGTGACGGCGGCGAGGACGGCGGTGTTCCCGCGGAACTGGCGGAGTTCGAGGGCTTCGGTGCAGCCGAGGTCCCGCCCGGAGCCGATCTCGCGGAGGCTGCTGACCTGCCGTCCCACCAGCTCGCCCACGGATCCGGCGCGGAAGGTGACGGTGACCTCGAAGTCGCGGGTGCGGGCACGGGTGATCCCGTCGGCCTCGGGGGTGCCGGGGCCGGTGCCGGACCAGTTCCCGGTCCAGGCCGCGGGCAGGGCGGTCGGGGTGGCGGCCGCGGGGGTGCCGGAGGCCGCGGACGGAGTCCGGTCGGCCCGGGGGGTGGCCCCTCCCGTTCGGCCGGCGCCGGGGTCCTTGTCGCCCGTCCGGTCGGTGAGGTGCGGCAGGAGGAGGGCCCCGGTGGTGGCCAGGACGGCGCAGCCGGCCGCCGCGGCGAGGAGGAGGTTCCGGCGGGAGCGGACGCGCCCGGCGGCCGGGGTGGCGGTGGGATCACCGGAGGTCGGCGCGGGCGTGCCGGGGAAGGCCGGGAGGGGGGTCGGGTGGGGCGGGGCCTGGGCGGCTCCGGAGGCGTGGGGGCCGGGGCCGTACGGGCCCGCGGCGGCCGGGGCGGGCCCGAAGGAGCCCGGTGGAGTGGCGGCCCGGCCCGGCGGGAGGGCGTCGGGCCGGGACCGCGGGTCGGCGGCGGCCGGGGTCGGGGGTGGGGTCAGGGACGGGTCCGGGTGCTCCGGGGAGCCGTCCGGGGCGTCCAGGAGGGTGCGCAGTTCCGCGGCCCGACGGCCGGTCTCGGCGGTCAGGGTGGCGGGCAGCAGGTGGGCCCACGGCTCTTCGGCGGGTCCGAGGAGGTCCCGCAGTCGGGCCGGGGTGGGGCGGTCGGCGGGGTCCTTCGCCAGGCAGGCCAGGAGCAGGGGAGCCAGGTCCTCGGGGACGCCCTCGGTGCGGGGCTCGTCGTGGACGATCCGGTACAGCAGCTGCGGCAGCCCGGTCTCGCCCGCTCCGTCGAAGGGTCCGTGTCCGGTGGCGGCGTGGACGAGGACGGCGGCGAGGGAGAACACGTCGGCCGGTGCGGCGACGTGGACTCCCGTGGCCTGTTCGGGGGCGAGGAATCCGGGGGTTCCGACGACCGCCCCGGTGCGGGTGCGCCGGGGGTCGTGGGCGGCGCGTGCGATGCCGAAGTCGATCAGGTAGGGGCGTTCGGGGCCGAGGAGGACGTTTCCGGGCTTGAGGTCGCGGTGGACGACCCCGGCCTCGTGGACGGCGCCGAGGGCCGCGGCGAGCTCGCGGGCGAGGGAGCGCAGGGCGTCGGCGGGGAGCGGCCCGTGCCGTCGGACCCACTCACCGAGGGAGGGGGCCGCGACGTACTCGGTGGCCAGCCACTGCGGGGCCGCACCGGGCGGGCTGTAGTCGACCACGGAGACCGTCCAGGGCGAGCGGACCCGGTCGCTGGTGCGGATCTCGCGGGCGAAGCGCTCCGCGAAGTCCGGTTCCTCTGCGAGGTCGCGGTGCACGGTCTTGAGGGCGAGGGGCCGTCCGGAGCGGGTGCGGGCCAGGAAGACCTCGCCCATGCCGCCTTCGCCGAGCCGGGCCAGCAGTCGGTAGCCGCCGATCTCCGGCGGGTCTCCGGGCCGCAGTGGTTCCACCGTTCCCCCTGTCCCCTGGGTGCGCGGCGGTCCGCGCCCCTCCCGAGGCGGCCGCCCGGTGGGCACCTTACGGGACGGCTCGGACGGGGACGCGGGCCGGGAGGGCGGGGCGGCTCGGCGGGGGCGGCGCGGGCCCCGGGGGCGGGCGGGGCGGCTCAGGCCGGGAGGTTCAGCTGCCAGGAGACCCCGAAGCGGTCGTTGACCCAGCCGAAGCGACGGCTGAAGCCGTAGTCGCCGAGGGGCATCAGCTCGGCCCCACCTTCGGAGAGGGCCGCGTAGAGCCGTTCGAGTTCGGGCTCGTCGGCGCAGCGCACGAAGAGGGAGACGGCCGGGGTGAAGCCGAAGGCGTGCTCCTGCGGGCTGTCGATGCACATGTACCGCTGCCCGGCCAGGGCGAAGACGGCCAGCTGGACCGTACCCTCGGGGCCGGGGCCGTCGGCTCCGTAGCGGGTGATCTCGACGATCTCGGAGTCCTCGAAGAGCGACAGGTAGAAGGTCATGGCCTCCTCGGCCCGGCCCTCGAACATGAGGAAGGTGTGGATCTTCTGCGGGTCTGCGGTACCGGTCATGCGGGTGGCTCCCTCTGCCGTCGGTCCCGGGCTGCTGGGTCCCGGGTCTCGCCCGGCCGAGGGTAGGGGACGGCGGTGACGGTCCCCGGGTCCGACACCGGGAGGAGGCGGGGGCACCGACCTCGGGAGGGAGCGGGATCCCGGTCGCGAGGTGGGGGCTCGCGGCCGCCCGCGAGGCGTGAGAACTCGCACATTCATTCCCCTTTTGTCCGGATAAGGCGCATGCTGGTCGATGGTCCGGAGCACGGGAGGTCCCGTACGGAAGGCCCCGTACGCACGGGAGCGCGCCGGACAGCACACCGACGGCCGGCACACCGGCCGCGGAACGGCCGACCCCCGGGAGAGACATGCGCCGCGCACGCCACCGCGCCACCGACTGGCGGACCACCCTGCCCCTCGCGGGCGGGGCCGTCGTACTCGGCCTGGGAGCCCTGTACGGCATCGGCCTGGTCACCGCGGGTGACGCCGTGGCGGCGGGCACCCACGTGCACGGGGTGGACATCGGCGGCCTGAGCCCCTCGGCCGCGCGGACCGCGCTGGACAAGGGCCTGGGCCCGGCCGCCGCGGCGCCGATCGGGGTCCGCGTCGGCGACCGGACCGAGCAGATATCCCCGTCCGCCTTCGGCCTGTCCGTGGACACCGACGCCACCGTGCGGGCGGCGGCCCCCGGCGGCCGCGGTCCCGTCGAGGTCATCGGCCGGCTCCTGGCCCCGACCCGCGAGCGCGAGGTGGAGCCGGTGGTCCGGATGGACCCGGAGACAGGGCGCGCCGCCGTCGCGAAGCTGGCCGCCGCGCAGAGCGGGCCCCGCGACGGCGCCGTCCGCTTCGAGGCCGGCAAGGCCGTTTCCACCGCCCCGGCGGGCGGGGTGGTGCTGCGCGAGCAGGAGGCCGCCGAGGCCGTCCGCTCCGCCTACCTCAAGCCCCGTACCGGCCCCGTCGAGCTGCCCGTCAACCGCACCACCCCGACCGTGGACGCGGCGGAGACCGAGCGGGCCCTGCGCGAGTTCGCCCGTCCCGCCATGTCCGGGCCGGTCACCCTGACCCTCGGCAGCGGCGCGGTCCGGCTCTCGCCGGAGCTGATCGGCGCCCACCTCAGCCTCCGCCCCGACGGCGCCGGTCGCCTCGCCCCGCACCTGGACGCCGAGCGGCTGCTCGCCGAGCCCGCGGTGGCCCGTGCCGTCTCCGCGCAGTCGCACGGGGCCGCCCGGGTCACCGCGGTGGACCTCCGCGAATCGGTGATGCCGCTCCTGACGAAGACCGGCTCCGCCGCGCGCACCGGCCCCCTCACGGCGACCGTGGTCCCGCCGGGCATGACCGCCGAGGAGGCGCGCCGGCTGGGCATCAAGGAGGAGGTCTCCTCCTTCACCGTGAAGTTCCCGGCGGCCCCCTACCGGACCACGAACGTCCGACGGGCCGCGGAACTGATCGACGGCTCCCTGGTCCGTCCCGGCGAGACCTGGAGCTTCAACAAGACCGTGGGCGAGCGGACCGAGGAGAACGGCTTCGTCGACGGCATCATGATCAACGACGGCCGTTACGTGAAGTCCCCCGGCGGCGGCGTCTCGGCGGTGGCCACCACCATGTTCAACGCGGCCTTCTTCGCCGGGGTGAAGCCGGTGGAGTACGGCGCCCACTCCTTCTACATCGAGCGCTACCCCGAGGGCCGGGAAGCCACCGTGGCCTGGGGCACCCTCGACCTGCGCTGGCTGAACGACACCGGCAACGCCCTCTACGTGCGCGCCGAGTCCACCGACACGTCCGTGACGATCACCCTGCTCGGCACGAAGAAGTACGACGAGATCCGCGCGGTCAAGGGCCCGCGCACCAAGGTGGTGCCGCCCGGCAAGCAGACGGTGACCGGTCCGACCTGCGAGGTGCAGACCCCGCTCGAAGGCTTCGACGTGAGCGTGGACCGGATCTTCGTGAAGGGCGGCGAGGCGGTCCGCAAGGAGACCTTCCGGACCCACTACACCCCGCGCGACGAGGTCGTCTGCGCCCCGGAGCCCTCCCCCACCGCCTCCGCCCCGGCCGGCGGCGAGGCCGCCCCGGCTTCCGGCACCCCCGCCGCGCCCGGCGGGCCGACCCCGGCGAAACCGGCGCCCGCCGCCACCGGGTCCGGTGCGCCCCGGGAGTGACGCGACCCCGGTGACGGGGTAGGGGGTCCGCGATCCCGCGCCGCCCGGCGCGGGGCGACGGACGGGGGGAGACCCGGTGCGGGAGCGCGACACGGCACGGCGGGACGGCGGCCATCCGGAAGCCGCGGGCGCGGGGGCGCCCGGCGGCGGGAGCCCCGGGCAGGAGGCCGGCGACCCGGGCGACGGAACGATGGGCGCCGCAGAACTCTTCGACGAGGTGGGCCTCGACTACGAGCGGGCCTTCGGCGCCGTGCCGGGGCAACTCGCCGCCCTGGACTGGCTGTCCGCCCGGCTGCGGCCGGGCGCCCGGGTGCTGGACGTGGGCAGTGGCACGGGGCGGCCGACCGCGGCGAGGCTGTCCGCCGCCGGGTTCGCGGTGACCGGGATCGACGTCTCCGCCGCCATGACCGCCCTCGCACGGCGCCAGGTACCCGGGGCGCGGTTCGAGCAGGTCGACGTGCGGGACCACCGGGCCGAACCCGGCTCCTTCGAGGCCGTCTGCGCCTTCTTCCCCCTCCTCATGATGAGCCGCCGTGACGCGGTCGCCGCCCTGCGCCGGATGTCGGACTGGCTCGCCCCCGGCGGGTACCTGGTCTCCGCGACGGTCCCCGCGGACGTGGCCGACCTGCGCATCGCGTGGATGGGCCGCCCCGTCCGCGTCTCCAGCTTCGCCGCCCCCGAGTACGTCCGCCTGGTCCGCGAGGAGTGCGGGCTGGAGGTGCTGCACGAGGAGGTGGCCCTCTTCCGGCCCGCGGGCGACGGCGCGGAACCGGAGGAGCACGTCTTCTGCTACGCCCGCAAGGGGGGCCGGGCACCGGAGTCCGACGCCCGCTGAGCGTGTCCGCCACCCCCGTCGAGCCGGTGGGTGCCGGCGGCGAGGTCCAGGTGGCTGGCGCCGTCCTTGATGGGCTTGGTGGTGGTGATCTCCACCCCAC
>NZ_JBEOSD010000155.1:0-19928 GCF_040302735.1 Streptomyces sp. NPDC097619
GCGCCACATCTCGCAGATCATGGCCGAAGTGGAATCCACCAGCCGCTTCCAGGCCGGGTACAACGTCGCCGTCTCCGGCATGCTCGGCGAGGAGGCCGTCTCCGGCTGACGCGGGGCCGGCGGGCGGGTGCCGGAACGGCCCCGGGCCGGGTCCGGAGCGGCCTGCCCGCCACTCCGGTGCCGCGTGCCGCTCCCGAGCCCTGCGGTCAGAGCTTGGTGATGTAGTACCGGGTGCCGGTGACGCAGCTGCTGTTGTTCGCGGAACTGTTGATCACCCAGCCGGACGGGATGGGCGAGTTGGAGCACACGTAGAGGGCGGTCTGCCCGGTGATCTTGGTGAGGTAGTTGCGGACCCCGGTGACACAGCTGCTGTTGTTCGCCGAGCTGGAGATCACCCAGCCGGACGGGATCGGCGAGTTGGAGCACACGTACAGCTCGGTCTGCCCGGACAGCTTGATGATGTAGTTCCGGACGCCGGTGACGCAGCTGCTGTTGTTGGCGGAGCCGGTGATCACCCAGCCGGACGGGATCGGCGAGTCCGAGCAGACGTAGAGCGCCGACTCGTAGGTCGCGTCGGCGATGTAGTTCCTGATCCCCGTCACACAGCTGCTGTTGTGCGCCGAGCTGAGGATGACCCAGCCCGGCGGGATCGGCGAGTTGGAACAGACGTAGGTGCTGGTCACCCCGACGGGAGCGGGCGGCGCCGCCTGAGCCGCGGTGTTGGTGCCCGCGAGCACCCCCACGAGCATCAGGACGGCCGCCGTCAGGCGGGAGATGAGGATGCGCAGGTTCTCGGTGTTCACGGGCCGGCCTCCATGCGGTTCGACACTCCATGACCGTGCGGTTCACGCGTCGGGACGCACGGATGACCTTCGTTCCACAGGCCGTTCGGTCATGCGTTCGCCCCGGGGAGCAGGCTGTCAGAGCCGCGCCGCGAGCTGCCAGCGGTTCCGGCCCCCTCCCCCGGCGCCGGGCCCGCCTCGCCGCGACTTCGGCAGGTCGGCACGGGCCGCCCCTTCGGGCGACGGGGAACGGGCCCCCGGGCCTCCGGGGGCGGCGGGCGACCGCTCCCCGGAGACCCGGTCGGCTTCGGTCAGCCGGCGAGGATCCAGCCGTGTTGGCCGCCGCTCGCCTGGCCCTCGCAGTTCGGGTCGTTCGACTCGAAGAACTCCCGGTGCTTGCCGACCATGCAGCGCATCAGCGGTCGGGTCGCCACGTCGGAGGGCTGCCCGGGGTGGAACCAGCCGAGCCGCGACACGTACGTCTGGCCCTCGCAGTTCACGTCGGCGGAGATGAAGTTGTCCTTGCGGACGACGCAGTGGTAGATCGGGACCGTGCCCTCGCGGGGGCTCGTGTAAAGCTGCCCGAGGCTGCCCTCGACGGTGTAGCCCGGGGGCACGTTCCACACGGTGGAGATGTGCTCACCGCTCGGGCCGATCAGCCGGTTGAGGCTGCGGGTGGGGGCGGTCACGGCGGGGTCGCCGCTACAGGTGGCCTTGATCATGGCCTGGTAGTAGCCCTGTGAGACCTGGATGAACTCCGGGCCCGCCGTGATCCGGCACTGGCCGGAGGAGAAGCCCAGCTCCGCCGCCTGGGACATCACGCCGGCGGCCGCCGCCTGGGCGGCGATGTTCATCGGACCGCCGCCGATGCCCGTCAGGTGGACGTTGACGGGGCCGACGTTCGCGGAGGCGGGTGCCGCCCCGGCCGGCGCGGGAGCCGCCCCGGCCGGGGCGGCGGTGGTCACGGCGGCCGCGAGGGCGGCGGTGACGGCGAGCAGGGTCGTACGCAGTCGGGAGGTGCGGCGCAAGGCGGAACTCCTGGGGTGCTCGGCCGCGGGGCCGGTCGGCCGCCGCGGGGTGGCGCGACTGTACGTACCGCCCCATAGGCGGCATCGGCGTCATTCCACACTTCCGGCCCGCGAGCGGACCAGCCGGTCTTCGGCCGATCCCGGGGGCCGAACTCCGGCCGCGGGCGGACGGCGTCCTCGGGTCGGATCCGGGGCGCGGGCCCGCCGGCCCGGTGGTTCCGCGGGCGGCCCGGCGGCGGATATCGGGCGCGGCGTCCGCCGCGTGCGGAAATCTGCGAAGGTGGCGGGGACAACGCGGCGGACGCCCGATCGCCGCCCGACCGCAGAATAGGGCCGACTACGTGCCAGGACGCGCCAGCGAGGTCAACGGCTCCGGTGACACCCCCGAAGTCGTGCGACCGCTGTACCAGTTGAAGGCCGAGTTCTTCAAAACCCTCGGCCACCCGGTGCGCATCCGCGCCCTGGAGCTGCTCAGCCAGCGCGAGCACTCCGTCTCCGAGCTCCTCCACGAGATCGGGGTGGAAGCCGCGGCCCTCTCCCAGCAGTTGGCGGTGCTGCGCAAGGCGAACCTCGTGCGGACCCGGCGCGAGGGCGTCAGCGTGCACTACCGGCTGGCCAGCGACGAGGTGGCCGAACTCCTGCGCGTGGCGCGCAGCATCCTGACCGGCGTGCTCCAGGGACAGGCGGACCTGCTGGCCGACCTGACGGCCCGTCGCTCGCGGTAGGGCGCTCGACGGGGGCGCCCGTCGGCCGAAATCGGCGAACTCGCCCCGGCGCGGCCGGGGCAGTGGGTAGCGTCGCCGTGACAGCCCGCGCCCCCGGCGCGGACCCCAGCGGAGGAAGGCACGACATGGCCCACGTGGAGACCGCCCTCAAGGACATGATGACCAGCATCGAGGGTGCCCTCGGAGCCGCAGTGGTCGACTACAGCAGCGGAATGGCCCTCGGCACCCTGGGTGGCAGCCGTGAGCTCGACCTGAACGTGGCGGCGGCCGGGAACACCGACGTGATCCGGGCGAAGCTCCGCACCATGGAGCACCTGGGGCTGGACGACGCCATCGAGGACGTGCTCATCACCCTCGGGGACCAGTACCACCTGATCCTGCTGTGCACCGGGCGGGGCAAGGAGACCCTGTTCGTGTACCTCGTCCTCAACAAGCGGAACGCCAACCTGGCGATGGCCCGGCACCAGCTCCGCCGCATCGAAGCCGATCTCGAACTCTGACCCGGACCCCTTTCGCACGCCCAATAGTTGCAATTTTTCGCAACTGTCAATATCGGAATCTCGCGCAGTGCGCAGGGGTACCGGCCCCGGAGGGCCCTTCGGACCGGACCCCGCGCACGCGCCACCGGAGGCGGTGCGCGCGTGACGGGTGGGGCGCGGGGTTAGTGTCGTGGCATGACTGCTGATTCCCTGCGTTCCGTCACCATCGAGCGGACCGGCCCCGGCCGGTTCACCGCCACGAACTCCCGGGGTGAGACGCTCACCTTCGGCACCGGTTCCGAGGGGGGCTTCACCCCCGTGGAGCTGCTGCTCGCCGCCATCGGCGGCTGCTCGGCGGCCGACGTGGACGTCGCCACCACCCGGCACGCCGAGCCCACCGGCTTCTCCCTCACCGTGGACGGCCACAAGGTGCAGGACGAGGACGGCAACCGCATGACCGACCTGGCGGTCGCCTTCTCCGTGGCCTTCCCCGAGGGCGAGGGCGGCGACCGGGCCCGCGCCATCCTGCCGCGGGCCGTGAAGACCTCCCACGACCGGCTCTGCACCGTGAGCCGGACCGTGGAGGCCGGTACCCCGGTCACCGTCACGGTCACCGACGGCGCCTGACACGACGGAGCGGACGGGAGCTCCCCCCGGGGCTCCCGTCCGCCGTCCGGCCGCGATCGCGGCCGCCGCTCAGCCGCGTCCGCGCCGCTTCGCGATCAGCGCGTACCCGGCGAGGAGCACGGCCGTGAAGGCCAGCCCCACGCCCGCCGCCTGCCGCATGTCGGGCACCTCGACCGCCGTGGCGGCGACGGCCAGCACGCCGAGGGCGGCCACGACCGCGAGCTTCGGCCCGCCCGGCACGCTGAACCCGGTGAACTGCTCCGGGTGGGCGTCCCGGTGGCGGCGGAAGGCCATGTACGAGGCGAGGATCAGCAGCCAGACCAGCAGCACCGCGAACAGCGCGATCGACATCAGGATCGAGAAGACCCCGCCCACGCCGGTGAAAGCGAGCAGCGCGGCCACCGCGATGCCCAGGGTGGAGGCGGCCAGGGCCGCGGCGGGCACGCCGCGCCCGGTGAGGCGGGCCAGCGGGGCGGGGGCCAGTCCGTCGTGGCCCAGGGAGTGCAGCAGCCGGGAGGCGCCGTACAGGTGGGCGTTGGCGGCGGAGATCGCCGCGATCAGGACGACCATGTTGGTGAGGGTGGCCGCCGCGGGCACGCCCACGTCGGAGAAGACCCGCACGAAGGGGCTCTCCTCCACGCTGCCGTCGGCCTCGGCAAGCCGCTGCCACGGGATGAGCGCCATCACCAGGGTGATGGAGAGCACGTAGAACACGCTGAGTCGCCAGGCGAGCTGTCGCATCGCGGTACGGATCGTGCGCTGCGGGTCGGTGGCCTCGGCGGAGGCGATGGCCACGACCTCGAAGCCGGCGTAGGCGAACATGACCACGGACATGGCGATCCAGACCGACTTGGCACCGTGCGGCATGAACCCGCCGTCGTCGGTCAGGTGGGCGAAGCCGGTGGCCTCGGTGTCGGGGAGCCCGAAGACCACCAGGAAGGCGGCGCACAGGATGAAGGCGCACAGCGCCGTCACCTTGATCGTGGAGAGCCAGAACTCGGTGGTGCCGAAGGACTTCACGTTGATGACGTTCACGGCCAGGACCACCGCGGCCACCGCGAGGATCGCGGCGGTCATCGGGATCCCGGGCCACCACCAGCGGATGTAGAGCGCGGAGGCCACCACCTCCGTGCCGATGACCACGACCGCGCTGAACCAGTACGTCCAGCGGGTCACGAACCCGGCCCAGGGGCCGAGGTAGCGGTGGGCGATGGCGCCGAAGGAGCCCTGGACGGGGTGGGCGGCGGACATCTCGCCGAGGAGCACCGCGATGACCGCGACGAGCAGGGCGCCGATCGCGTAGGAGACGATCGCGGCGGGCCCGGCGGCGGATATCGCGGAACCGGAACCGAGGAAGAGGCCGGTGCCCAGGGCCGAACCCAGGCCGATCATGGTGGTCTGGCGGGGGGTCAGGGAGCGGACCAGTCCGCCGCCCTCGGCGGGGTCCTCGGGAGCGGCCGGGTCGGCGGGGGTGGCGGCGGGGGCTGGTCTTTCGGCAGCGGCCATGGCAGGGGACGTCCTTCTGTGCGGGTGGTGCGCGAAGTGGGAGGCGCGGGCGGCGGCGGGCGGCTCGGTCGCCGCCGCCCCCGGGGGCCCGGGGGCCGCGGGTGTGGCGCGGAGGTGCGGGAGGGGTTCGGTCCGCGGGGCGGACCGGTCGGCGCGGGCGGGCCCGCGCCGGGTCACTCCGCGCTGGTGCGGAACGGCTTCTCGGGCCGCTTCAGGTTCGGTTCGCCGAGCACCTTGCGCGCGGACAGGGCGTAGATCCCGTGGTTGGTGAGGGCCCAGGCGATGTTGCGGTCCCACTCCACGTACACGCCGTGGGTCTGGTTGCCGTAGGCGTAGTCGGGGGTGTCCTTGCCGTACGCCTTGGGGACGAAGTACGCCTCGACGGAGGGGCGGGCCGGGTCGGAGACGTCGAAGAACTGGACGCCCGCGTTGTAGAAGCCGTAGCCGAGGGTCCCGGCGTCGGGGCGGCCGGGGCTGGTGTAGTAGCCGGAGCGCTTGGGGCCGAAGCTGCCGCGGCGCTGGCAGTAGTCGGTGATGCCGGCGGTGCGGGGCGGCACCGGTCGGGGCAGGGCGCCGACGACGCGGGGCTTCTTCGGGTCGCGGACGTCGATCTGGTAGACGTCCTTGTAGGGCTCGTAGCAGTCCTCGGTGAGGGGGTAGCCGGAGTAGTAGATCAGGCCGGTCTTCTCGTACTGGGAGACGTCGATGTTGTCGCCCTCGGTGCCGGAGACGGACGGCGGGAGGTCGAGGTGGGCGACGGTCTTCAGGTCGGCCGGGTCGGAAATGTCGAGGACGGTGAGGCCGTAGCCGCCCATGGCGGCGAAGGCGTAGCGGCCGCCCTTCTCGACGGGCCGGGGCACGAAGAGCGGCATCCGGGCGCCCATCCAGCTGGTGCGGTTCCCGCAGCGGGGGTTGTTCCGGTAGGCGGCGTCCTCGCCGGTGCGCTGGCCGGGCAGGTGCCAGGTGTCGAGGAGCTTCGGGCGGGCCGGGTCGGACATGTCCCAGGACTGGTATCCGGCGGAATGGAGGTTGGTGGGGTACTCGGTGCCGGAGTAGGTGTCGTCGGGGGCGGTGGCGATGAACATGTACCGGTCGCCGGTCCAGTAGGGGACGTCCAGGGAGCCGGAGCCCTGCTGGGCGCGGGCCGGGTCGGACTTCAGCGGGTCCTTCTGGGTGGCGTCGGTGGAGACGGTGGCGAGGAGCTTCCAGTCCTTCTTGCGGGGACCGTCGAGGCGGTACACCTTGAAGCCCTTGAGGCCGGGCTTGGCGCGGAGCTTCCGGACGCCCTCGGGGTTGTTGTACTTGTCGTGGGCGGGGTCGTCGGTGAGTTCGGAGATCTGCCGCTTGCTCTCGAAGCTCTGGACCATGACGTAGGCGCGGAGCTTCTTGTTCCACTGGATGGTGGAGGCGCCCCAGTAGTCGTGGGCGGCCCAGGAGCCGTTGGCGCGGCTCTCGTCCCCGCCGACGTCGCCGCGGCTCAGCTTCTCGACGACCTTCACCTTCTTGACGTCGGTGATGTCGTAGACGCGGCCCTCGGAGCGGTCGTACTGGAAGAGGTAGCGGCGGCCGTCGAAGTCCACGACGTTCTGCCAGGTGTGGAAGGGGTCGGGGGTGAAGTCGGCGCCCTCGTAGGCCGCTTCGACCTTCATGTTCTTGATGTAGGACCGGGTGTCGTAGTCCTTGTTGCGGCCGGGGAAGGAGTGCTCGTGCTCCTCGTCGACCGGGGTGAGCGCGGGGTGGCGGAAGGTCCCGTCGAGCTGCATGCCGTACGCGCCGGGGTCGGCGGGGCCGGGGCGGCGGTCCTCGCAGACGTCGGGGACGTTCGGGTCGCCGGCGGCGGCGGTGGCGGCCGTGCCGGTGGCGCCGGGCACGAGCAGGGTGGCGGCGGTGGCGACGGCCACGGCCGTGGCCAGGGCCGCGCGGGTGCGCAGGGTTCGCATGTGAGTCCTCGGGGGGTCTCGGCGGTGGGGAGGGCGGAGGTGCGCGGGGCGCCGGTCCGCGGGTGGTGCGGGTGCTGCGGGGCGGTTCCGGTGGTACGGGTGGGGCTGGTAGGGCTGATGGGTCTGTTCCTGTGCGTGGTGCTGTCGGTGCTGGTCGTGCGGGTGTGACGGGGTGCCGGACCGGGGGTGCCGGTGCGGTCGGGGATCCCGTCGGTCCGGCCGTCAGGTGACGGTCGGGCGTTCCTGGAGGGCGGGGTCGCGGTACGCGCCGGTGACCGTGACCTCCCGCAGTTCGCGGACGGCGTGCAGCACGTCGGCGTGGCTGAGGTAGAGCGGGTTGAACCCGAAGCGGAGCAGGTCGGGGGCGCGCATGTCGCCGATGACCCCGCGCGCGGTGAGCGCGGCGACCAGCGGGTACGCCTCGGGGTGGCGCAGGGCGACCTGGCTGCCGCGGCGCTCGGGGTCGCGCGGGGTGGCCATGGTGAAGCCGAGGCCGTCGAGGAGTTCGTCGGCGCAGTCCTGGAAGAAGCCGGTGAGGGAGAGGCCCTTGGTGCGCACGGCCTCCATGTCCACGCCCTCGTAGGCGGTGAGGGCGGCCTCCAGGGCGATCAGGGAGAGCAGCGGCGGGGTGCCGATCCGGGCGCGGGTGATGCCGGGGGCGGGCGTGTAGGTGCCGGACATCGCGAAGGGTTCGGCGTGCCCGTGCCAGCCGGTGACCGGGTGGTCGAAGTCGGCCTGGTGACGGTGGGCGAGGTAGGCGAAGGCGGGGGCGCCGGGGCCGCCGGAGAGGTACTTGTAGCCGCAGCCGACGGCGAAGTCGGCGCCGATGGCGTCGAGGTGCAGGGGCAGGGCGCCGGCGGCGTGGCAGAGGTCCCAGTGGACGAGGGCGCCGGCGGCGTGGGCGGCGGCGGTGAGGGCGGCCATGTCGTACAGCTCGCCGGTGCGGTAGTCCACGGGGGCGTAGGCGGCGACGGCCACCCGGTCCCCCTCGGCGGCCAGGACCGCGGCGGCCTCGCGGGCCGGGACCCGACGGACCTCCAGGCCGAGCAGGCGGCCGACGGAGTCGGCGACGTACTGGTCCGTGGGGAAGTGGTCCGGGTCGGTCAGCAGCAGGGGGCGGCCGGGGCGCAGCCGGGCGGCGGCGAGCAGGGTGTTGAAGAGTTGGACGCTGGTGGAGTCTCCGACGACGGTCTGTCCGGGGGCGGCGCCGATGAGGCGGCCGATGGCGTCGCCGGTGCGGACGGGCGCCTCCCACCAGCCGTGGGCGTTCCAGGAGCGGATCAGGTCGGTGCCCCACTGGCGGTGCACGGCGTCCTCGACGGCGGCGGGGACGGCGGTGGGCAGGGCTCCGAGGGAGTTGCCGTCGAGGTAGACCACTCCCTTGGGGAGGGTGAAGCGGTCCCGCAGCGGGGCGAGCGGGTCGGCGGAGTCCAGTTCGGTGGCGCGCTGGGTCAGCATGCGGGTACGTCCTCGGTGCGGGAAGGGGTGGTGCGGGCGGTGCTCGGGACGGCGGGCCGGGTGAGGTCGAGGGCGATGTCGGTGAGCAGGTCCTCCTGGCCTCCGACCAGGCCGCGGCGGCCGACCTCGACGAGCAGGTCGCGGGTGTCGAGGCCGTGGCGGGCGGCGGTGGTCTCGGCGTGCCGGAGGAAGCTGGAGTAGACGCCGGCGTAGCCGAGGGTGAGGGTTTCGCGGTCCACGCGGACGGGGCGGTCCTGGGTGGGGCGGACGAGTTCCTCGGCGGCGTCCATGAGGGGGAACAGGGCGCAGCCGTGTTCCAGGCCCATCAGGTCGAGGACGGCGATGACCGGTTCCAGGGGGGCGTTGCCGGCGCCGGCGCCCTGTCCGGCGAGGGAGGCGTCCACGCGGTGGGCGCCGGCCTCGACGGCGACGATGCTGTTGGCGACGCCCAGGCCGAGGTTGTGGTGGGCGTGGATACCGATCTCGGTGGCGGGGTCGAGGAGGTCGCGGTAGGCGCGGACCCGGTCACGGACTCCGTCCATGGTGAGGCGGCCGCCGGAGTCGGTGACGTAGACGCAGTGGGCGCCGTAGGACTCCATGAGCTCGGCCTGGCGGGCCAGGGCGGCGGGGTCGGTGAGGTGGGACATCATCAGGAAGCCGGAGACGTCCATGCCGAGTTCGCGGGCGAGGGCGATGTGCTGGGCGGAGATGTCGGCCTCGGTGCAGTGGGTGGCCACGCGGACGGAGGTGACGCCGAGGGCGTGGGCGCGCCGGAGGTCCGCGGCGGTGCCGATGCCGGGGAGGAGCAGGGTGGTCAGGCGGGCGTGGTGGAGGACCTCGGCGGCGGCCTCCAGCCAGTCCCAGTCGGTGTGGGCGCCGGGTCCGTAGGTGACGGAGGAGCCGGACAGGCCGTCGCCGTGGGCGACTTCGACGGCGTCGACCCCGGCGGCGTCGAGGGCGGCGGCGATGGCGCGGACCTGGTCGGTGGTGTAGCGGTGGGCGACGGCGTGCATGCCGTCGCGGAGGGTGACGTCCTGGACGTAGACGCGGGTCATCGGGCCGGGTTCCGTTCGGCCAGGCGCTCGGCGGTGCGGAGCGCGGCGGACGTCATGATGTCGAGGTTGCCCGCGTAGGCGGGGAGGTAGTGGGCGGCGCCCTCGACCTCCAGGTACACGGAGACCAGGAGGCGGCCGCCGCCGGAGAGGGCGACCAGGGGGTCGTCGGCGGCGAGGGTCCGGAACTGGGGTTCCTGCTTGAGCCGGTAGCCGGGGACGTACGCGGCGACGGCTGCGGCCATCTCGTGGACGGACGCGGCGACGCGGGCGGTGTCGCAGTCGTCGGTGACGCAGTGGACGGTGTCGCGCATGAGGAGCGGGGGCTCGGCCGGGTTGAGGACGATGATGGCCTTGCCTCGGCGGGCGCCGCCGACCTGTTCGAGGGCCCGGGCGGTGGTCTCGGTGAACTCGTCGATGTTGGCGCGGGTGCCGGGGCCGGCGGACCGGGAGGCGATGGAGGCGACGATCTCGGCGTAGTGGACGGGGGCGACGCGGGAGACCGCGGCGACCACGGGGATGGTGGCCTGGCCGCCGCAGGTGACCATGTTGACGTTCGTGACGCGGCCGCCGGGGCCGGCGTCGAGGTGGGCGTCGAGGTTGACGGGCGGGACCACGTAGGGGCCGAGGGCGGCGGGGGTCAGGTCCACGAGGGTCTTGCCGTGGGGGGCGAGGGCGGCGGCGTTGGCGCGGTGGGCGGCGGCCGAGGTGGCGTCGAAGACGATGTCGATGTCCTCGAAGCCGTCCAGGGCGATGAGTCCGGCGACGCCGTCGGAGCTGGTGGGGACGCCGAAGCGGCGGGCCCGGGCGAGTCCTTCGGAGTCGGGGTCGATGCCGATCATCGCGGCGGGGGTGACGGTGCCGGAGCCGCGGATCATCTTGATGAGGAGGTCGGTCCCGATGTTCCCGGAGCCGATGACGGCGGCCTTCATCGGACGGTCTCCTTCACGAGGTCGGTGAGGCCGAAGAACCGGACGGCGTTGCCGCCGAGGACGGCCTCCTTCTCCGCTTCGGTGAGTGCGCTGTCGCGGACCAGGCGTCCGATCTCCTCCTCGCCGAGGGGGAAGGGGTGGTCGGAGCCGAGGAGCACGTGGTCGGCGCCCATGACGTCGACGAGGAGGCGGAGGGCGCCGGGGTCGAAGACGGCGGAGTCCACGGAGAAGCGTCCGGTGTAGGCGGAGGGGGGCAGCGGGCTGTCGGCGCGGACCAGGTCGCGGCGGTGCCAGGCGTTGTCGGCGCGGCCGAGGAGGTAGGGGAAGCTGCCGCCGCCGTGGGCGAAGAGCAGGCGCAGGGAGCCGGGCAGCTCCTCGAAGGCGCCGGAGAGGATGAGCGAGAGGATCGTGAGGTGGGTCTCGGCCGCCATGCCCGCGAGCCAGGCGAGCATGTAGCGGGAGAACCGGGGGCCGGTGGGCAGGTCCCAGGGGTGGACCAGGACGGCGGCGTCCTCGTGGGCGCAGTGGGTGAGGAACTCGCGGAGGGCCCCGTGGTCGAGGTCGCGGTCGCCGAGGTGGTTGCCGATGTGGACGCCCCGGAAGCCCTGGCCCACGGCTTCGGTGAGGGCGGCACAGGCGGCCTCGGTGTCCTGGAGCGGCACCTGGCAGAGCGGGGCGAGCCGGTCGGGGGCGTACGCGCTGTACTCGAGGATGCGGGAGTTGACGGTGCGGCACCAGTCGGCGGCCCGGTCGGCGGGGAGGTCGTAGCCGAACATGAGGGGGGTGCTGGAGAGCACCTGGACGTCGACGCCGAGGCGGTCGAGGTCGCCGACGCGCACGGCGGGGTCCCAGAGGGTGCGGTCCACCGGCCGGTACTCGCGGCTGCCGACCATCATCATGCCGCGGTCGGGACCGTCGGTGGTGCGCAGCCAGGGGGCGTCCTCGGAGCCGGTGAGGCGGCGGGCCTCGGCGCGGTCGAGGCGGGGGAAGACGTGGGCGTGGGTGTCGACGACGGTCATGCGTCCGCCCCGTCCCGGCGGGTGCGGGGCCGCAGGGCCTCGGGCCATTCGCGGCCGGGGTGCACGGCACGGCAGTTGCCGCAGGTGCGGGCGGTCTCGTCGGCGTAGAAGGCGCTGAAGACGGGCGGGAGGTCCTCGACGATGGAGGTGAGCTGGACCTCGCTGCGGTGGACCAGGTGGTGGCATTCCATGCAGTACCACTCGAAGGCGTCGAGGCTGCCCTGCGGGCGGGCGAACTCGACGACGAGGCCGATGCTGCCCTCTTCGGGGCGCTGCGGGGAGTGGCGGACGTGCGGCGGGAGGAGGAAGACGTCGCCTTCTCGAATGTGGATGTCGCGCGGGGGCTCGCCCTCGGCGTCCATGACGCGGAGCACCATGTCGCCCTTGAGCTGGTAGAAGAACTCCTCGATCGGGTCGTCGTGGAAGTCGGTGCGGCGGTTGGGGCCGCCGACGACCGTGACCATCAGGTCGGCGTCCTGCCAGATCTGGACGTTGCCGACGGGCGGCTTGAGGAGGTGGCGGTGCTCCTCGATCCAGGCGTGCAGGTTGAAGGGGGTCATGGTCACGGGTGCTGCTCCTGTGCGGGCTGGGGGTGCCGGGGGATGTGGGCGACGGCGCTGATCTCGATCAGCAGGTGGGGGTGCGGGAGCTGGTGGACGGCGACGGTGGTGCGGGCCGGTCCGCTCTCGTCGAAGTACGTGGCGTAGACCTCGTTGTAGCCACCGAAGTCGTTCATGTTGACGAGGTAGGTGGTGACGGAGACCAGGTCGGCGAGGCCGCCGCCGGCCGCGGTGAGCAGGGCGGCGATGTTGTCGATGACGGCGCGGGTCTGGGCGCGGATGTCGAGGTCGGTGACGCCCATCGGGTCGGCGTCGGCTCCGACGAAGCTGCCATCGGGGCGGCGGGAGCTGGTGCCGGAGACGTAGACGAGGTCTCCCGCGCGGCGCAGGTGCGGGAAGCGGCCGCGGGGCGGCGCGGCGCCGGGGACGATCATGCGGGTTCCTCGGGGGTGCGGGGGGCCGTGGTGAACTGGACGGTGCCGAGTGAGGCGACGGTGGCCCGCACGTGGGTGCCGGGGTGCAGGGGCACGGCGGCGGTGGCGGCGCCCGCGAGGACCACGGTGCCGGCGGGCAGGCTCCCGGCGAGGCGGGCGGCCTCGGTCAGGGCGCGCAGCGGGTGGCCGAGGATCGCGGCGGTGGAGCCGGTCTGTGCGGGGCGTCCGTCGAGTTCGAGCAGGACGCCGAGGTTGCCGAGCGCGGCGAGGTCGCCGGGGGTGCGCCAGGGGCCGAGGGCGTAGCCGGCGGCGGAGGTGTTGTCGGCGATGACCTCGGGGAGGGAGAAGGCGAATCCGTCGTAGCGCGAGTCGATGACCTCCAGGGCGGGGGCGACCGCCGCGACGGCGGCGGCCGGGTCGGCGCCCGGTTCGAGGGTGTCGCCGAGGAGGAAGGCGACCTCGGGTTCCACTCGGGGGTGGATGAGCCCGGAGAGGTCGCGGGTGGCGCCGTCGGGGATCGCCATGCGGTCGGTGATCCGGCCGTGGATGAGGTCGGAGACGCCCATCTGCCGCATCTTGGCGAGGCTGGTGAAGCCGAGTTTGAAGCCGGTGACCCGTTCGCCGCGGGCGGTCCTGCGGGCGATCAGGGCGTCCTGGACGGCGTACGCCTCGATGGTGGTGGTGAGGCCGGTGGTGCCGCCGGGGACGGTGCGGGCGAGTCGGGCGGCCGCGTCGAGGCGTTCGGCGAGGGCGGCGGTGTCGACCGGGGAGCCGGTGGTCATCGGGGGTCCTCTCCTTCCGGGTCGCGGGGGGCCGCTCCGAAGGCGGCTCGGACGGAGCCGAGTCCTTCGATGCGGGCTTCGAGGACGTCTCCGGGGGCGACGGCGGTCATCGGGCCGAGGGCTCCGGTGAGCAGGGTGTCCCCCGCGCGGAGCGGCCGGCCGAGCCGGACGAGCGTGTCGGCGAGCCAGACCGCGGCGTGCAGCGGGTGGCCGAGGCAGGCGGCGCCCACGCCGGTGGAGACGGGTTCGCCGCGGCGTTCCAGGACCATGCCGGCGGTGCGCAGGTCGAGGTCGCGCAGGGACACGGGCCGGTTGCCCAGGACGTAGGCGCCGCTGGAGGCGTTGTCGGCGATGGTGTCGACGGCGGTGATGTCCCAGTCGCGGATGCGGCTGCCGACGATCTCGATGGCGGGCAGCGCGAACGCGGTGGCCCGGATCAGGTCGGCGACGGTGTGCCGTTCGTGCTCCAGGTCGTGGCCGAGGACGAGGGCGACCTCGGCTTCGGCCTTGGGCTGGAGGACGGCGCCCCAGGGCAGGTCGGCGCCGTCGGGTACGGCGGTGTCGTCGAAGAGGGCTCCGAAGTCGGGTGTGCCCACGCCGAGTTGGGCCTGGACGGCCGGGGAGGTGAGGCCCGCCTTCCAGCCGGTGACGCGGCGGCCTTCGGTGAGTCGGCGCTCGGTGAGGAGGGACTGCACGGCGTAGGCGGCGTCCAGGTCCCCGGCGGGGAGCAGGTCGCGGACGGGGGCGCAGGGGGTGCCGGTGCGGCGGGCCCGGTCGAGGCGTTCGGCGGCCCGGGCCACGGCGGGGTCGCCGGGGGCGGCGGGCGCGGTGTCGGGCGCGGGGGCGGTGGTCACAGTTTCACGCACACGTTCATCGGTTCGGAGAAGAAGTCGAGGGAGTGGTCGCCGCCCTCGCGGCCGATCCCGGAGGCCTTGACCCCGCCGAAGGGGGTGCGCAGGTCGCGCAGGTTCCAGGTGTTGACCCAGGCGATGCCCACGTCGAGGGCGGGGGCGACGCGGTGGGCGCGGGCGAGGTCGGTGGTCCACACGGTCGCGGCGAGTCCGTAGGGGCCCGTGTTGGCGAGGGTGAGGGCCTCTTCCTCGGTGTCGAAGGGGGCGAGGTGGACGACGGGGCCGAAGATCTCCTCGCGGACGGCGGGGTGGTCCTCGGGAAGTCCGGTGAGCACGGTGGGCTCGATCCAGAAGCCGTCGTCGCGGTCGTCCCCGAAGCGGGGGGCGGCGCCGCCCGCGAGGACCTGCCCGTCGGCCGCGGCCCGGGTGAGGTACCCGAGGACCTTGTCGCGGTGCGCGGCGGAGATCATCGGCCCGTATCCGGTGAGCTTGCGGGCCTCGGCGGCGAGCCGGTCGGCGAACTCCTCGAGCACGGGCCGTTCCACGTAGAGGCGCTCGGTGCAGAGGCAGACCTGCCCGCTGTGGGTGAAGGCGGAGCGGACGGTGCCGGCGACGGCGGCGTCCAGGTCGGCGTCGGCGAAGACGAGTCCGGCGTTCTTCCCGCCGAGTTCGAAGGAGACGGGGGCCAGTCGGGCCGCGGCGGCGCGCATGATGGTGGTGCCGGTGCCCGATTCCCCGGTGAAGGCGATGGCGTCGATCCCGGGGTGCTCGGTGAGCCATTGCCCGGCGGCTCCGGCGCCCTTGCCGTGCACCAGGTTGAACGTTCCTGCGGGCAGTCCGGCCTCGGCCGTGACCTCGGCGAGCAGGACGGCCGTGCTCGGGGTCAGCTCGGAGGGCTTGGCCACCACGGTGTTGCCCATGGCCAGGGCCGGGGCGACCTTCCAGGTGAGCAGCAGCAGGGGCAGGTTCCAGGGGGAGATCACGGCGACCACGCCGAGCGGCTTGCGCACGGTGTAGTTGAGGGCGCCGCGCCCGTCGGGGGTGCCCGTGTGCCAGGACTGCTCGGCGCGGCCCGCGAGGAGGTCGGCGTAGGAGCGGAAGTTGGCGACGGCGCGCGGGATGTCCACGGTGGCGGCCAGTTCGCGGGGCTTGCCGGTGTCGGCGCACTCGGCGGCGACGAACTCCTCGAAGCGGGACTCGATGCCGTCGGCGACGCGGTGCAGGGCCCGGGCCCGTTCGGCGGGGCTCCAGGATCCCCAGGGGCCGCGGAGGGCCTCCCGGGCGGCGCGCACCGCGCGGTCGACGAGCTCGGCGGGGGCGGCGGGGACCTCTCCGACGACGCGCCCGTGGACCGGGTCGACGAGCGGGAAGGGTTCGCCGGACGCGTCGAAGTCGCCTCCCACGTAATGCCGCACGGGTGAGCTCACCTTGCAGACCTCCTTGCCAGGCCGGGGTCCTCGGTTCTGGAACCCCGGAGCGTGCGGACATCATGCGCCTCCGCGGGTATGCCGAGCCAATGCCAATCAAGGCTGTTCCCATACCGGTTCGGGTATGGCAGGGTCGGGGCACCCAGCCCCACGGAAGGAGCGGCTCCCTTGGACCTGCTGGACGGCCGGCTGAAGTTCCGGCACCTGACGCTGCTGGTGGCGATCGTGCAGCACGGCAGCGTGGCGCGGGCCGCGGAGTCCCTGCACCTGACGCAGCCCGCGGCCACGCGCACGCTGCGGGAGCTGGAGACCGTGGCGGACCTGCCGCTGTTCCTGCGCGAGCCGCGCGGCATGCGGCCCACCGTCTACGGGGAGGCCCTGGCCGGGCACGCGCGGGCGGTGATCACGGAGATCCGACGGGCCGGGGAGCACTTGGACGGACTGCGGCAGGGCCACGAGGGCACCGTGACGGTGGGCACCCTCCTGGCGGGCGCGAACGTGCTGCTCCCCCGGGCCGTGGCCCGGCTGAAGCGGGAGCGACCCCGGCTGACGGTGGTGGTGCGGGAGGGCACCCTCGACGTGCTGCACCCGGCGCTGCTCGGCGGCGAACTGGACGTCATCGTGGGCCGGGTGGGTCCGGCCCCCAAGGACGGCGAGCGGCTGCACCAGCGAATGCTGTACCGGGAGCGGATCATGCTGGCGGTCCGGTCGGGCCATCCGCTGCTGGGCGGTGCCCCGCACGGGAACCGGGCGGGAGCGGGCCCCGCCGGGGGCGAGGAAGGGTCGGGCCCGGGCGCGGAGGGTCCGGTCACGCTCACGGACGCCCTGGCGTACCCGTGGATCCTGCCCGTGGAACAGACCGCGCTGCGGCAGGAGCTGGGGGCGCTGTTCGTGGAACGCGGCCTGACCCTGCCGTGCGACCGGGTGGAGTGCACCTCCATCCTGACCATGCGGGCCCTGCTGCTGCAGACGGACATGGTGGCGCTGCTGCCGGAGCTGGTGCTGCGCGAGGACGAGCGCCTGGCGGCGCTGCCGGTGGACCTCCCCTCGGTGGGCCGCACGGTGGGCACCACGGAGGCGGTCCACCGGACCCGGACGCCCGCCCTGCTGGCCCTCCTGCGGCACCTGGACGAGGAGGCGGCCCTGCTACGGGGGACGCTCGGCGACGTCAGCGGGGCCGGGCGAACTCCCAGGGGTCGTGGGCGCTGAAGACGTCGACCTCGCCGGCGTGCTCGCGGTACAGGGCCCTGAGCCGTCCCAGGGTGTCCAGGCGGGCGTCCGGGGCCACTTGGGCGCCCTGCTGGACGGGGTCGAGGACCGGGTGGGGCAGGGGCGGGGTGGCGGCGAGCTCTCCGTGGTACATGTACGCGTCGCCGGCGTGCAGCAGCCATCGCCCGTCGGCGCGGCGCACGGCCACCCCGCTGTGCCCCGCCGAGTGTCCCGGCAGCGGGACGAACAGCAGGCCGTCGGCGGCGAGGCCCTCGGGGCGCGCGAGGTCGGTGAAGCCGAACCACGTGGTGCCGGGTTCCGTACGGGCCGGGGTCAGGCGGGGCCCGTGCGCCCGGTGGGCCGGCATGAAGGAGGCGAGGGTACGGGCGTGGTGCGGTGCGGACGGATCGCCGGCGGCGCTCAGTTCGGCGGGGTGCGCGTGGACCGTGGCGTGCGGGAAGTCCGGCAGGCCGCCGGTGTGGTCGCGGTGCAGGTGGGTGAGGAGCACGTGGCGGACGTCGCGGGGGTCGTGGCCGAGGCGTCGGATCTGCCGGAGGGCGCTCTCCTCCGGGTCGAGGGCGGGGCGGGCGTGGGCGAGCCAGTCCGCGCCCAGCGTGCGCCCGTCGCGCCGGACGTCGTCGGTGCCGATGCCGGTGTCCACGAGGACGAGGCCGTCGGAAGGGGTTTCGATGAGCAGGCAGTGGCAGACGGCCGGCAGCTCCGGGGCGGGGCCCGCTTCCGCTCGGCCGGCTCCGGCTCCGGCTCCGGCTCCGGCTCCGAGCAGCGGAATCGTGCGGAGGGAGCCGCAGTTGAGGTGGTGGACACGCATGGGGACCCCCTGAGGGAAACGGCGGGTGGTTCCCGATCACGCTAGGAGGGGGTTTCGTGACTCACCAAACGGTTGGCCACGTGGCGGCGGTCGCCGGGGAGGGACCGTTGGCGGACTGCCCGCAGGAGGCTCTGGTGCCGGCGCGGGGCGACGGTGCGGGCTGCCCGGTGGACATCACGCTGGGGGTGCTCGGCGGGCGGTGGACGCCGCTGGTGCTGCGCGAGTTCCTGCGGCGGGGCGAGCTCACGTACTCGGAGCTGTCCGCGGCCCTGCCCGCCCTCTCCGACAAGGTGCTGTCGGAGCGGCTGGCCCGGCTGGGCGCGGCGGGGGTGGTGGAGCGGCACCGCACGCCCGGCTGGCCCGCCCGGGTGCGGTACGTGCTGACCCCGGAGGGCCGGGAGCTGGAGCCGGTGGTGCGGGGTCTGTGGGAGTGGGGGGCGGCGCGGCGGGCGGCGGGCCCGGCCTCCTGAGGGCGCCGCGCCCGGGTGCCGGCGGGTACGGGTGCGGGGCCCGGCCGTGGTGCGGCCGGGCCCCGCGGGCCGCCGCTCCCGGATCGCGCGTCCGGGAGCGGCGGGGTGTCACTTCGGGCCGAAGGTGAGGAGCAGCTTGGGGGTGCCCTCGGCGGCGGTGGACTCGGAGGACCACAGCCACAGCGGGTCGTTGCCGTCGCTGGTCAGGCCCAGGGAGTAGCCGTTGGTGCCGAGCGCCGCGGTGACCTTGGCGAGGTCGAGGTCGATGCTGTGGATCGCCGACCCGTCCGCGATGCCCGTGACCGAGCCGAGGGCGGGGGTGCCCAGGGTCGGCTTGGTGGTGAAGGTGCTGGTGCCGCTCCAGGTGCCGGTGACCGGGACCACGGAGACGGTGTTGGCGGTGCCCGCACCGGTCTGCGTGGAGGTCTTGATCTGGAGGGAGGCGGCCTTCAGAACCTGTCCGGCCGGGGCGGCCGGGAGGTTGAAGCGGAGGTAGCTCTCGTAGAGGGAGCCGCTGCCGCGGACGGCGAGGCTCGTGGAGCTGCCGTAGGAGGCGCTGGGGGCGCCCTGGTTGATGTAGGTGTCCTCGGTCGCGGAGACCTCGGAGACCGTGTCGGCCACGGCCTTGGCCAGGTTGTAGTGGTTCTGGACCTGGGACTGGGTGAGGACGGTCGGGTAGACGGCCGTCTCGTCGATCTGTCCGGCGAAGAAGTTGCTCGTCGGACGGTTCGGCCAGCTGGCGAGGTTGTCGCCGCCCACGTGCCAGTAGCCGGTGTAGCTCTGGTGCGTGTTGTAGCTCAGGGTGCCCTTGTTCTGACCGTCGACGTACAGGGCCATGCCGTTCGGGCCCTGGGTGGCGACCGCGTGGTGCCACTTGTTGTCGTTGAAGGTGTCGAACAGACCGGTGGTGATGGTGCGGGTGGATCCGTTGTAGACGCCGAACGCGACCCGACCGGAGTTGGTCAGGTAGAGCTGCTTGTCGTAGGAGCCGCTGAGGCGGGTGGTGTTGTTCCCGAACCCGATCAGCTTGCCACCGCGGTTGGAGTTGGTCTTGAACCAGGTCTCCAGGGTGTAGCTGGCGCCCACGGACTGGCGGCGGTCGCTGTGGACCTGCTGGTCGCTGCCGTTGAAGCCGATGGCGGTGCTGGCACCGGTGAGCGCGCCCGGGGTCTGGCGCAGGGCCGGACCGTTGACGTGGATGCCGGAGGTGTTGCCGCCGTTGGAGGAGTCGGCCACGTACGGGGTGACGGTGTCGTCGTAGCGCCAGTAGAGCGTGGCGCCGTCGGTACGGACCTGGTTCGGGTACGCCTGCACGGAGGCCGGGACGGTGACCGTGGCGGTGGCCGACTGGGCGCTGGCGTTGCCGGCGGCGTCGGTGGCGCTGACCCGGTAGGTGTAGGACTGGCCCGCCTTGACGGTGGTGTCGGTCCAGGAGGCCTGCGGACGCTCCCATTCCAGGGAGTCGGCGGTCACGGTGGCCACGGGGGTGGCGGCGCCGTTGCGGTAGATCTTGTAGGTGAGCTTGCTGTCGTCGGCGTCGTAGCTGGTGCGCCAGCGGACCTGGGCCTCACCGGGCTTGACGCTGCCCGCGCTGGCCACCGGGACGGTCGGCGCGCCGACGTCGCCGCTGGAGGCGAAGCGGGTCAGGCCCTGCTGGGCGGCGCCGTTGATCAGGGTGAACTCGCCGCCGACCCACAGGTAGCGGAGACCGTCCTTCTCGGACACGGCCATCACGCGCGGGCCGATGCCCTCGCCGATGCCGTCGTTGGCCGTCGGGTGCCAGCCCAGCTTGCCCGGACCCCGCACGTACCCGCCCTC
>NZ_JBEOSD010000156.1:0-19892 GCF_040302735.1 Streptomyces sp. NPDC097619
ACGGCCGGACCCACCCTCGTGGTCTGCCCGGCCTCCCTCCTCGGCAACTGGCAGCGCGAGATCGAACGCTTCGCCCCCGGCGTCCCCGTCCGCCGCTACCACGGCGCCGGCCGCACCCTGGAGGGGCTCGACGGGGGCTTCGTCCTCACCACGTACGGCACCCTCCGCGCCGGAGCCGCCCACCTGGCCGAGCGGAGCTGGGGGATGGTCGTCGCCGACGAGGCCCAGCACGTGAAGAACCCGCACTCCGCCACCGCGCGAGCCCTGCGCACCGTGCCCGCCCCGGCCCGGGTCGCGCTCACCGGCACCCCGGTGGAGAACAACCTCTCCGAGCTGTGGGCCCTCCTCGACTGGACCACCCCCGGCCTGCTGGGACCGCTCACCACCTTCCGGGCCCGGCACGCCCGCGCCGCCGAACAGGGCGAACACCCCGGCCACGCCGAGGCGGTGGACCGCCTCGCCCGCCTGGTCCGGCCCTTCCTGCTGCGCCGCAGGAAGACCGATCCGGGCATCGCCCCGGAGCTGCCCGCCAAGACCGAGACCGACCATCCCGTGGCCCTCACCCGCGAGCAGGTCTCCCTCTACCGGGCGGCCGTCACCGAGACCATGGCGCAGATCGAGGCCAGTGAGGGCATGGCCCGGCGCGGGCTGGTGATGAAGCTCCTCGGCTCCCTCAAGCAGATCTGCAACCACCCCGCCCAGTACCTCAAGGAGGCGGACCGACCGGGGGCCCGCCCCCGGTACGCGCACCGCTCCGGGAAGCTCGCCCTGCTCGACGAACTCCTCGACACCATCCTCGCCGAGGAGGGCTCGGTGCTCGTCTTCACCCAGTACGCCGGCATGGCCCGGATCCTCTCCGCCCACCTGACCTCCCGCGGGGTGCCCTGCCAACTCCTCGACGGCAGCACCCCGGTGGCCCGCCGCCAGGAGCTCGTGGACCGCTTCCAGTCGGGCGAGGTCCCGGTCTTCCTGCTGTCGCTGAAAGCGGCGGGCACGGGCCTGAACCTCACCCGGGCCGGGCACGTCGTGCACTTCGACCGCTGGTGGAACCCGGCCGTGGAGGAGCAGGCCACCGACCGCGCCCACCGCATCGGGCAGACGCAGCCCGTGCAGGTCCACCGGCTCATCGCCGAGGGCACCGTGGAGGACCGCATCGCCGAGATGCTCCAGGCCAAGCGGGCCCTCGCCGACGCCGTGCTCGGCACCGGCGAGGCCGCCCTCACCGAGCTCACCGACGCCGAACTGTCCGACCTCGTCTCCCTGCGCAGGCCCGCGTGACCGGCCCGCGGGAGGACCGCCGCCGCAGCTATCCGGCACCGGACCCGGAGGAGGCCGCGCCGCCCGCCGCCTGGTGGGGCGCGGCCTGGACCGGTACCGTCGCACGGCTCACCGGGGTCCCACTCGACCCGGACGGGCCGGCCGACGGCGCCGGAGGGGGGCCCGGGGGCACCGTGGACGCGGTCACCGCGACCCCCGGCCGGATCGTCTCCTACGTCCTGGACGACCGCCCCCGCCCCTACCGCACCGAGATCCTGATCGAGGTCCTCCCCGACGCCGACTGGGAGGAACTGCTCCGCGCCACCGCCGCCGATCCGGCCCGGCTGGCCGGCCTCCTCGAAGGCGAGGTCCCCCGGGAGCTCGCCGACACCCTCCTGCCGGGCCCCGGGGAGCTCCGCGTCCGCTGCTCCTGCCCCACCGAGGGTCGGCCCGCCTGCGGGCACGTCCGTGCCCTGGCCCGCCGCACGGCCCGGCTGCTCGACGCGGACCCCTTCCTGCTCCCGCTGCTCCGCGGCCGAGGCGAAGGGGAACTGGTCGAGGACCTGGGCCGCCGGCACGCCGCGCACGCGGCCCGGGAACGCCCCGAGCCGGCCGCCGGACTGCCCGGGGTGCCCGCGCGGACGGCCCTGCTGCCCCGCACCCTTCCCCCGCTGCCGCCGCCCCTGCCCGACCCGTCGGCGCCCGGACACCCGCCCGCCTGCCCGGAGGGCCCCGGCGCCCCCGACCCGCTGGCCCTCGACCAGCTCGCCACCGACGCCGCGGTCCGCGCCCACGCCCTCCTCACCACGGGCACCGACCCGCTGGCCGGGCTGACCCTCTGGCAGGACGCGGTACGGCTGGCCGCCGCCCACCCCACCTCCGGGCTCACCGGCAGCGCCCGCGCCCTCTACCGGGACCTGGCGCGGGCCGCCGAGCGTCCCCTCACCGAGCTGGCGCGGGCCGCCGCCGCCTGGCGGCTCGGCGGGGGCCGGGCCGGGCTGGAGGTCCTCGAAGAGCCTTGGGACCCGCCCGCGGGCCCCTTCGACCGGGCCGGTCCCGCCCTCCTGGCCGCCGGATCGGGCCGGTTCCGCCCGGACCGGAACCGCCTCACCGCCCCCGGCCGGCAGCTCCGACTGGGCCGGGACGGGCTCTGGTACCCGTACGGCAGCCTGCCCGCCGAGGAGGACTGGTGGCCCTCCGGCCCCCCGCACCCCGATCCGGTGGCCGCGCTCGCCGGGTCCGTCCCGCCCGGCGACGAGGACTGACCGGCGCGGTCCGACCGGCGGGGACCGACCGGGCGCCCCGAGCTCCCGGCGGCCCGCGGCCGAAGGTGGTTGATCATGAAGTAGGGAGTACGCGCTACACGATGGAGTGAAATGCGTACCGGCTCTATAACCCGAACGGGGCCGCCGCGTTGGTCCTGTGCGGGCGCACCGCCCGCCAACTCCTCCTGAAGGCAGGGACAACGGATGCGGCAGAGTCGTCGGAACGGATGGATCGCGGCAGTGGTCGCGGGCGGCGCCCTCTCGGTGGCGGGAGCCGCCGGGCAGGCCTTCGCGGACTCGGACGCCCAGGGCCGGGCCGACGGCTCACCGGGCCTGCTCTCGGGGAACCTCGCCCAACTGCCCGTGGACGTACCGGTGAACGTGTGCGGGAACACCGTCAGCGTGGTGGGACTCCTCAACCCGGCCGCCGGCAACGACTGTCGGAACGGCGAGGACCGCGTCCACGCGAGCTCCACCTCCGGCTCCCACCCGGGAACAGGACCCGGATCCGGGTCCCATCCCGGCCCCGGGCGGTCCCTGACGCCCGGGGGAGCCACCGCCGACGGGCGCGGAAAGGATTCTCCGGGGCTGCTCTCCGGCAATACGGTCCGGCTCCCCGTGGAGATCCCGGTCAACGTCTCCGGGAACTCCGTCAACGTGGTCGGGATCGGCAACCCGTCCTCCGGGAACACCTCCGTGAACCGGCCCGCCCCGCTGCCGGTCCGTCCGGTCACCCCCGAGCGGCCCGCGCCCCCCCTGACCGAGCGGCCCGAGCTGCCGGTGGCCCCGGGGGAGCCCGCCCCGCAGGGCCCCGGTCCCTCCCTCGCGCAGACCGGCGCCGAGGGCCTGGGCTACGCCCTCCCCACCGCCGCGGCCCTGCTGCTCGGCGGCGCCGTGCTGTACCGCCGGCACCGCCCCGGCGCCGAGGGCTGACCGGCCGGACCGGTCCGCCTTCCCCGGGGGTCGGCCCCCGGCGGGTCAGGCGGCGGACGGTTCCCGCCAGGCCGCCAACACCGCGTCGATGCGCGGCGCCAACCGGGCGCGCGCCTGGTGCCGGGGGACGCCCGACGCCAGCAGCGCGTCGTAGTCCGTGTCGTCGTGGCGGACCGCGGCCCGCACCGCGACCGCGACGACGCCCTCGTCCAGGGCCCGTCCGGCCGCGGTGCGGCCCACCCGACCGCTGCCGCGCAGCGAGGCGTGCGCGGCGATCGCCGCCGCCCGCGCCGGAGGGATCCCCGGGAACAGCCGCCGTATCTCCGCGGCGAACGCGGCCGTGAACCGGACGTCCGCCGCCTCGCGACGGATCCGGTCCCGGGCCCGTCGGCGGGCCCGCGCGTCGGCGTCCGCCCGGCAGCTCTCCCGGGCCCGGCGCAGCGCCCTCCGCTCCACCAGCAGCCCCTGACGCTCGGTGCGGCGGCGCCGCTTGACGTAACGGACGACCACCGCGTGCCGTGAACTGCCCTCCCGGGCGCGGCGGGTGAGGGCGGCGTCCCCGCGGGCCAGGAACACGAGGTCCCCGAGGCCCGCGCAGCGCAGACAGCGCGGTACCCCGTGGGCGTCGCGGACCACCCGTGGGACCGGGCCCCGGCGGCAGGCGGCGCAGTGCACCGGCCGGAGCGCCTCGAAGACGACCAGGCTCATACCAGGGTGATACCGCCGCAACGGCCCCCTCTCACCCGCAACGGCCCGTCGATTCGGCCCGGTTCGCGGAGCGGAGCCGCCCCGGGGCCCGTACGCCGGGGCCCGTACGCCGCCGGACCGCCCCTCCCCCGAGCGGGCGGTCCGGCGGGTCGGGGGATCAGACCAGGCGGTGGATCTCGCCGCGTACCCGGTAGAAGCCGCCCGCGGCGGGGTGCAGGGCCTCGACCACGTAGCGGGCGCCGGGCTCGCGCATCCCGCGCGGGAACTGGACGTTCCAGCCGGGCTCGTAGCCGCCCGTGACCACCTGCACCCGCAGCCGGCCGCCCTGCTGCACGCACTCCACGACGATCCCGCCCGCGGGCGCCGCCGTGACCGTGGCCACCGCCGCGGCGGAGGCCGCCGGGACGTACGTGGGCAGCGCGGCGGCCTGCTTGACGTCCCGGGCGGCGGGCACCGAGCCCTGCTCGGCCGCCGCGATGGCGGACTCGCTCGCGTCCACGCAGACGAGCGAACCGTCCGTGGTGACCAGGTACAGCTTGCCGTCCAGGTACTGCATGGACAGGGCGGAGCCGCCGCCGGTGCCCAGCTTCCACAGCCGCTGCCCCGAGGCGTCGAAGCAGTACACCGAGGAGGCGGAGTCGCCCGCGAACACGTGGCGGCCGTCCGGGGAGGTGGCGCAGGAGTACACGGAGGCGTCGCAGCGGAAGCTCGCCTCCACCGCGCCGGTCCGCTTCGACAGCCGCTCGACCGAGTTGCGGCTGGTGCCCGCGTACACGGCGTCGGCCTCCTGCCAACCGAACAGCACCCCGCCGGTCCGGGTGTGCCACAGCTCGCCGCTGCCGTCCGGGGCGTAGGCCGTGACGCCCTGGCCGTGCCCGTGGTAGACGGCCTCCTCGTCGGCGCGGACCATCCAGGCGTGGCCGCCCGCCGACTTCCGCGACCACTGGAACTCGTCCTCGTGGTCGATGACGTTCAGCCCGCCGTCGGCGTCGGAGACGTGCAGCACGCCCTCGTGGATGTCCAGCCAGAAGATGTCCACGTCCGGCTTGATCTGGTAGGCGGCGAAGGGCAGCTTCGAGGAGAGGTCGTACACGGCGCCGTCGTCGCAGCCCGCGTAGATCCAGAACTCGTCGGCGACCAGGCACTTCACGCCGTCCGGCAGCGAGTAGCGGGCGAGCACCTCCCCGCCGTGGCTGAGGGTGTACACGTCGCCGGCCTGGTTGCCGACCCAGCAGCGGTCCTCGTCCACGTGGATGCCGAAGGCGGCCGTGCCGGTGCGGAACCGCCACAGCACCGGGGCCACGGCGCGGGCCGTGGAGGGGGCCGAGGAGACCTGGCGGCGCGTCACCGCACGGGCCGCGCGGACCCCTTGCACCGCCGGGGCGTAGCCCTTGCGGACCTTCTCGCCGATCTTCTTCGCGGCCGCCGCGCGGGCCTTCTCGGGGGTGGGGAAGGCGGAGCTCTGGAGCTGGCCGGGCGCGCCGATGCGTCCGTACCGCACCGAGACGGCCGTGCCCTCCACGGTCACCTCGTAGAACTTGTGCGCCCCGCCACCGTCCTGGGACAGCTCCAGATACGTCGTCTCCCGCGCCATGACAGACCCCTCCCAAGGTCCGGGCGGCCGTTCCTGCGACTGCCGTTCCCGTGTTCGGAAAAGCTACGGGTGACCACTGACAATGGCCCCATGCAGCTCGAACCGATCACCTGGGAGCGGCTCGCGGACTCCCTCGCCCGCCGCCTGGACGCCCTCGCCGCCGGTGCGGGCGGCGAGGGCGGCCGGGTCCGCCTGGCCCTGGACGGCGCCCCCGCCGCCCGCACCGGGGACCTCGCCGGGGCCGTGGCCGGGGCCTTGCGCGGCTACGGGCGCCCCGTCGTCACCGTCGCCACGGAGGGGTTCCTGCGGCCCGCGTCGGTGCGCCTGGAGTACGGGCGGGAGGACGTGGAGAGCTACCTGGACGGCTGGTACGACGTCCCCGCCCTGTGGCGGGAGGTGTTCGGGCCACTGGAGGAGGGCGGCAGCGGGCGGGTCCTGCCGGACCTGTGGGACCCGGCCACCGACCGGGCCACCCGCAGCCCGGCGGTACCGTTGCCGCCGGGCGGGGTGCTGCTGGTGCACGGGCCGATGCTGCTGAAGCACTGGTTCCCCTTCGATCTGACCGTGCACCTCGCGCTCTCCCCGGGCGCCCTGGCCCGCCGCACCGAGCCGGGCCTGCGATGGACCCTGCCCGCCTTCGAGCGGTACGAGGCCGAGACCGGTCCGGCCGGGGCCGCCGACGTGCTGGTGCGCGCCGACGACCCCCGCCACCCGGCCTGGTCCGGGCCGCCCGCCTGAGACCGCGCCACCACCCCGGGGGCGCGTCCCCGGCCCGTCGCCCGGCCCGTTCCGGCGGCCGCTCAGCCCGGCCGGCCGCCGATCCGGGTGACGGCCTCCGCGCCGGCCCGGCAGCCCGCGCGCGCCGCGCCCACCGCGGAGGCCCCGCGGAGCCGGGCCGCCAGGAAGCCGCCGGTGAAGGCGTCGCCGGCCCCGGTGGTGTCCACCGCGGCGGCGGTCATGCCCGGCACCACGGCCGTCACCCGGCCCTCCTCGGCCACCACGGCGCCCGCCGAGCCCCGGGTCACCACCACCAGCGGCACCTCCCGGCTCAGCCGGGCGGCCGCCGCCTCGACGGGATCCGTGCCACCGGCCACGGCCGCCGCTTCCCCGGCCGCCCCGTCCTCCTCGGGCAGGGCCGCCGACAGCAGCAGGGCCTCGTCGGCGTTCGGCAGCAGCACCGAGGCCCCGCGCACCGCCGCGAGGAAGGCCCCCGGGCCCCGCGCGGCCAGGAAGCCCGCCGAGGCCGGGTCCACGCTCACCGGAACCCCCTGCTCCACGGCCGTCGTCAGCGCCAGCAGGGCCAGCTCCCGGGCCGGTTCGGCGAAGAACAGGTACCCGGAGATGTGCAGGTGGTCCGTCCCGGCCAGGAGCCGCGGGTGCCAGTCCGCGGGGGACAGTCGCAGCGCCGCCCCGCCGTCGGTGAGGAAGGTCCGCTCGGCGGTGCCGTCCACCAGGGAGATCACCGTGCCGGTGGGCGCCTGCGCGTCCCGGACCAGCAGCGGCCGCACCCCGGCCTCGGTCAGGGCCCGCTCGTGCCAGCCCGCCGTGTCGTCCCCGCCCACCCGGGCCAGCAACCCGACCCGGTCCAGCCCCGCGTACGCCGCCCAGCAGGCCGCGTTGGCCCCGGCCCCGCCCGGCAGGGTGCGGATCGAGGCGGCCGTGTCCGTGGCCGGGACCAGCGGCCCGGCGTGCACCGCCACCACGTCCGTGATCACGTCGCCCACCACCAGCAGGGCGCCGCCCCCCGGCGCGGTCACGCCCCGCGCCCCGCGCGGGCCGTCCAGGCCGCCGCGATCCGGGCGGCCAGCCGGACGTTGCCCCGGACCGCCGCCAGGTTGGCCTCCAGCGAGGCCCCGCCGGTGTGCGCCACCAGGCGTTCCAGGAGGAAGGGGGTGACCGCCTGGCCCGAGATCCCGCTCTCCCGGGCCTCCGCGAGCGCGCCGGCCAGCACCCGGTCGTGCAGTTCCGGGTCCAACTGCTCCGTCTCCGGCACCGGATTGCCCACGAGCAGCGCCGCTTCCGGGCCCGCCAGCGCGTCCTGGGCGGCCATCACCGCGGCCACCTCGGCCGGTTCGCGCACGGTCCAGTCCACCGGCTCCCCGGAGCTGGTCAGGTAGAAGCCGGGGAAGCGGTCCGTGCCGTAGCCGAGCACCGTGACCCCGAGGGTCTCCAGCCGCTGGAGGGTGGCGGGCACGTCGAGGATGGACTTGACCCCGGCGCAGACCACGGTGATCCGGGTCCGGGCCAACAGCGCCAGGTCGGCGGACTCGTCCTGGGACTCCGTCCAGCCGCGGTGCACCCCGCCCAGACCGCCGGTGGCGAACACCCGCAGCCCGGCCCGGGCCGCCAGGAAGGCCGTGGCGGAGACCGTGGTGGCCCCGGTGGCCCCACCGGCGACGGCCGGGGCCAGGTCCCGGTGCCCCAACTTGCGGACCGGACCGTCGCCCGCGCCCGGGGCCCCGGCGATCCGCTCCAACCCGGCCTTGTCCAGACCGACGTGCGGCACCCCGTCGAGGACGGCCACCGTGGCGGGTACCGCCCCCTCGGAGCGGACCAGTTCCTCCAGCTCCGTGCCGACGAGCAGGTTGCGGGGGCGGGGCAGGCCGTGCGCCAGGATCGTGGACTCCAGGGCCACCACGGGCCGGTGGCGGTCCAGTGCCTCGCGTACTTCCTCCGACAGGACCGGGACGAGCGGTGAGTGCTGTGGCATGCCCCATCCCTGGCACGGCCGGCACCCCCGCAAACGCGCGGTTTCCGCCGTCTCGACAGGGTGCCGCGCCCGCCCGGGGGATCCTGGACGGGCTGTCCGCCCTGGAGGCGGCCCCGCGCGGGCTAGGGTCGCGCCATGAGCACCCCTGACCACAGCCCCGCCCCCGCCGTCGCCGCCTTCGTCGTCGCCATCCCCGACGCCGAGCTGGAGGTCGAGGAACTGGACCCCGCGCAGATCGTCTCCGGCGAGCCGGTGGTCACCGGCAAGGTGCTGTGGGAGTCCCCCGACGGCGGCCAGGTCCGCGGCATCTGGCAGATCACCCCGGGCGTGGTCACGGACACCGAGGCCGACGAGCTGTTCGTGGTGATCAGCGGCCGGGCCACGGTGGCCGTCGAGGGCGGCCCGGTGCTGGAGCTCGGACCGGGCAGCCTCGGCGTGCTCCGCGAAGGGGACCGGACCACCTGGACCGTCCACGAGACCCTCCGCAAGGGCTACCACATCAACCTCTGACGGGCCCCGGAGCCGTCGCGCGCTCATCCCGCGACCGGCGGCTCCGCCTTCGGGGCGGCCGGGTGCCGGCGCGCCGTGTACAGGGCCAGCGCCGCCATCGGCAGCAACAGGGCCGCCCCCGCGGCGTTCAGCCATCCGTAGCCGGCCTGGGAGACCACCAGGCCCGCGAGGGCCCCGCCGACCCCCGCGGCGGTGTTCATGGTCAGGTCCGACAGGCCCTGGACGGGGGCCCGGGCCGCCTGCGGTACCGAGTCGGTGAGCAGGGCGGAACCGGCCACCATCCCCGCCGACCAGCCCAGCCCCAGCAGGAACAGCCCGGCCGTGGTGCGCCCGTGGCTGCCGCCGGAGGTGCCCGCGAGGAGCGCGGCCACCGACAGCAGCCCGGCGGCCAGCCCGATCACGCTGAGCCGGCCGAGCCGGTCGGCGAGCCAACCCATCAGCGGGGAGAAGGCGTACATCCCGGCGATGTGGATGCTGATGACCAGACCCACGAGCTCCAGACCGGCGCCGTGGTGGCCCAGGTGCAGCGGGGTCATCACCATGATCGACACCATCGCGGTGTGGGAGACGGCCACCGTCAGCAGCGCCAGCCGGGCGCGCGGGGAGGCCCGCACGGCCGCGAACCCCGCCCGCAGGGAACGGGCGGCCGGGGCCTGCGCGGCCGGACCGGCCAGGGCCCGGGCGGCCAGCAGCGGATCGGGGCGCAGCAGGACGCCCACCAGCGCGGCGGTGAGCAGGAAGATGCCGGCGGCCCAGACGAAGGGTCCCGCCTCGGCGGGCACGGCCGTTCCCTGGAAGCTGCGGGCGGCCGGGGCGGACAGGTTGGGCCCGAGGACGGCGCCCACGGTGGTGGCCCACACGACGGTGGAGATGGCCCGCGCCCGGTGGTCGGGGTCGGCGAGGTCGGCGGCGGCGAACCGGGCCTGGAGGTTCGCGGAGGAGGCCGCCCCGAACAGGGCCATGCCCAGGAGCAGCAGCGGGAAGCTGGACACCGCCGCGGCGAGGACGACCAGACCGGCGCCCGCGGCTCCGATGAGGTAGCCGAGGACGAGTCCGGGGCGGCGGCCGCGCGCCGTCATCAGCGCGGCCAGCGGCAGCGAGACCAGGGCGGTGCCCGCCACGGAGGCGCTGGAGGCGAGCCCGGAGTAGCCCTCCGAGCCGCTGACCTCCGTGGCCAGGACCGGGGCCAGGGCGATGCTGACGGGTACTCCGAGGCCGCCGATGACCTGGCAGGCCACCAGGACCCCGGATATGCGGCGGCGCAGCCGGGGCAGGGACTCCGGGGTGACCGCGGGCGGACCGGCGGCGGTGCGCGGACCCGCGCTCACGGGGTCCGCTCCGCTCCGGCCCCCGGACAGCTCCCGGTGCCGGGTCGGGGCCCGGATCCGGTGGCGGCCGCGGGGCCCACGAGGAGGGGTGGCAGGAGGGCCGCGTGGGCGGCGAGTACCCCGCTGAGCAGCGCGGGAGCGGCGTATGGCGTAGTCACCGGCCGAGTCTCGCACCCGCGGTGCCGGCGGTACACCGGGTTACCGGGCCGCTTCGGTGGCCGCCCCGCGGGGCGGTTCGCGCGCCGGGGCGCGGGGCGGGCCGGCCCCCGGGGGGCCGGATCAGAAAAGAGGCGCGGGGAGCACCCCCTCCAGGGCCAGCAGGGTGCGCTTGGCCTCCGCGCCGCCGCCGAAACCGCCGAGCGCGCCGTCGTTCTCCACCACCCGGTGGCAGGGCACCACCACCGGCAGCGGATTGGAGCCCATCGCGGCACCGACCGCCTGGGCGCCCCCGGGGCGACCGGCCCGCGCGGCCAGTTCGCCGTACCCGACGACCGCCCCGTACGGCACGCCCGCCGCGAGGAGTTCCAGCACGCGGCGGTTGAAGCCCGCGCTGAACGTCCAGTCCAGGGGCAGCGAGAAGCGGCGCAGCTCGCCGGCGAAGTACCGGCGCAGCTGGCGCACCGGCTCCGCCAGCAGCACCTCGCCGCCGGCGGCCGGCCGGACCGGCTCGACGCCGAGGCGGGCGCCGAGCGCGGCGGCCATTCGGGGCTCGCCCCGGAAGCCCACCTGCACCAGGCCGGTGGGCGTGGCGGCCAGGAACAGCGGGCCCACCGGGCTCTCCGAGCCGTCCAGGAGGGTCCATTCCAGGCGCGGGACGGGCCCGGCCGGAGCCTCCGGGACGGCGGAGGCGGTGGTGGCGTCTGACGTGTCGGGGTGCACCTCTCCACGGTACGGCCCGGCACCGACAGCCGGTCCGGGACCGGACGGGGCCTGGGGCACGGGGGCGGGGGCGGGGGCGCGACCCGTGCCCCCGCGTCGGACCGGGGCCGGGGCTCAGAAGCCGCCGACCGCGTCCCGCACCACGTCCGGGTTGTTGGAGATGATCCCGTCCACCCCCAGGTCGCGGACCCGGCGGGCGGCGGTGGCCCCGTTCACGATCCAGGTGTCCACCGTCATGCGCTTGCCGTGGGCCCCCTTGAGGGCGTGCACGGCGGCGACCCACTCCTTCGTGATCGAGGTGTGCTGCGGATTGATCCGGTCGGTGAACGCGGCGTACTGCCGCAGCTCCGCGGTCTGCGGATTGCCCAGGAAGGCCGTGGTCAGGTCGGGGCGGGCGCGGTGCACGGCCCGCACGCTGTCGGCGCTGAAGCTCTGCACCACCAGCCGCCGGGTGACGTGGTGCTCGTCCAGCCAGCCCGCCCCGCCCAGCACCCGCAGGATGTCCGCCTCGATGCCCGGGTAGAGCTCCGGCTTCTTGATCTCCAGCAGCAGCCGCTGCTGGTTGTGCTCCACCCGGTCCAGGTACTGGCGCAGCGTCGGCACGCGCGCCCCGGTGTGGACCACGCTGAACCAGCCCCCCGCGTCCAGGGTGGCGATCTCCGCGGCGGTGAAGTCCTTCACCCGCCAGGGCGACCGCCCGGGGAAGCGTTCCTCCGCGTCGGTGGTCCGTGTCAGGGTCTCGTCGTGGATCACGACCAGCTGTCCGTCGCGGGTGCGCTGGACGTCGTTCTCGACCCAGTCGATGCCCAGGTGTTCGGCGTAGTCCACGGCGGCGAGGGTGTTCTCGGGGGCGTAGGCGGAGGCGCCCCGGTGCGCGTAGACCACCGGCGCGTCCGCCCGGTACGGGTCCTTCGGCGCGGGGGCGGGAGCGGGCAGCGCGCCCCGGCGCGGCCGGCTGTCGGCGGGTCGCACGGCCGCGGCGGGACCCGGCCGGGCGGCCGCGGTCGGGACGGACGGGGCGGCGGCCGAGGCGGGCGCTCCGACGCCCGGACCGGCGTTCGGGCCGGTGTTCGGGTGGGCGCGCGTGCCGGTGGCGGGCCGCGCGGCGGCGAGGGGAGTGGAGGCGGAGGCGGGGGCGGGAGGGGCGGCGTGGCCGCCCGGAGCGAGGGTGATGCCCAGGAGGACCGCGGCAGCGGCCGCGAACGAGCGTACGTACATGGCGTTCTCCTCGGGGTCGGCAGCCGGACGGCGGCGGACGACTCAGCGGTGACCACGGTCAGGGTGACAGCGCATCAGCAACGGAGGGCGGGCCGCGGGTGGGCCGCGGGTGGCGACGGGGTGAACGAATCCGTCCGGATCGCCCGCCGACGGAATCCGGCCGGGCCAATCTGGCCGGAGGCAGTGCGCGATCGCGGTCCGTGACCTTAATGTCGCCCTCAATCGGGCCCGTGACACCACGCATAGGACCGGGAGACGGTCTGTCACGGCGGAAGGACGGGCGGGATGCACGCCACGGTCGCGATGACCGGCCACTACGGCACGGTCGACGGCTTCAGCTATGGCCTGATCACGCCCCTCGCGGCGTACGTGATGGCCTGCCTCGGCGGTGCACTCGGTCTCCGCTGCACGACCCGTTCCCTCCTCGTCGAGCGCTCCTGGCGGCCCGGCTGGTTGGCCCTGGGGGCCACCGCCATCGGATCGGGCATCTGGACGATGCACTTCATCGCGATGATGGGGTTCTCGATCGTGCAATCGCCACTGAACTACGACAAACGGACCACGTTCGCGAGCCTTGCGGTGGCCGTCGTCATGACGGGCGTCGGACTCTTCATCGTCGGCTACCGCGGCAGCACCCCGATGTCCCTCGTCACCGGAGGGACCATCACCGGCCTCGGCGTCGCCACCATGCACTACCTCGGCATGGCCGGCATGCGGCTGCACGGCCGCCTCGAATACGACGTCAAGATCGTGGCCCTCTCCGTGGTGATCGCCGTCGTCGCCGCCACCGCCGCCCTCTGGGCCGCCGTCACCATCCGGGGCCTGCTCCCCGCCATCGGCGCCAGCCTCGTCATGGGACTCGCCGTCAGCGGCATGCACTACACCGCCATGGCCGCCGTCCGGGTCCGCCTCGGCTCCGGCTTCGGCGAGCTCGGCGGGGAGGAGCCCACCGCCCTGCTCGCCCCGCTCCTGGTCGGTCCCGTGGTGTTCCTGGTCCTCGCCGGGGTCGTGGTCATGTTCGACCCGCTGCTGGTCATGGGCACCCAGGACTGGAAGAAGCCGGGGGAGACCGCCCCGCCCCCGCCCCGCCCCGAGCGGCCCGTCTGGCCGGTCCTGCCCGCCGGGGAGGAACCCGGCCGCGACTGGGACCGTCGCTGACCCGGCCCCCCGGAGACGCGCGGCGCGCCCCGCCGGGGCCCCGCGCGCCCGCCGCCCGTGCCGCGCGGCGGCGTGGCTGTCGGTGCGGGGCCGTACCGTGGGAGCATGCGGCCCGAATCGAAGATCGAACACCTCCGGCGGAGCAGCGGCGCGCCCTTCGAGGTCGTCAGTCCGTTCCAGCCCAGCGGCGACCAGCCCGCGGCCATCGACGAGCTGGAGCGCCGGATCAAGGCGGGCGAGAAGGACGTGGTCCTGCTCGGCGCCACCGGCACCGGAAAGTCGGCCACCACGGCCTGGATGATCGAGCGCCTCCAGCGCCCCACCCTGGTCATGGCGCCGAACAAGACCCTCGCGGCCCAGCTCGCGAACGAGTTCCGCGAGCTCCTCCCCAACAACGCCGTCGAGTACTTCGTCTCGTACTACGACTACTACCAGCCCGAGGCGTACGTCCCGCAGTCGGACACCTACATCGAGAAGGACTCCTCCATCAACGAGGAGGTCGAGCGGCTGCGGCACTCGGCGACCAACTCCCTGCTGACCCGCCGCGACGTGATCGTGGTCGCCTCCGTGTCCTGCATCTACGGCCTCGGCACCCCGCAGGAGTACGTGGACCGGATGGTCCCGCTCAAGGTCGGCGAGGAGATCGACCGGGACCAGCTGCTGCGCCGCTTCGTGGACATCCAGTACACCCGCAACGACCTCGCCTTCACCCGCGGCACCTTCCGGGTCCGCGGGGACACCATCGAGATCTTCCCGGTCTACGAGGAACTGGCCGTCCGCATCGAGATGTTCGGCGACGAGATCGAGGCCCTGTCCACGCTGCACCCGCTCACCGGCGAGGTCATCAGCGACGACTCCGAGCTGTACGTCTTCCCCGCCAGCCACTACATCGCGGGCCCCGAGCGGATGCAGAACGCCATCCGCGGCATCGAGACCGAGCTGGCCGCCCGCCTCGCCGAGCTGGAGAAGCAGGGCAAGCTGCTGGAGGCCCAGCGGCTCCGCATGCGCACCACCTACGACCTGGAGATGATGCAGCAGATCGGCTCCTGCTCCGGGATCGAGAACTACTCCCTCCACATGGACGGCCGCGAGCCCGGCTCCGCCCCCCACACCCTCATCGACTACTTCCCGGAGGACTTCCTCCTGGTCATCGACGAGTCCCATGTGACCGTGCCGCAGATCGGCGCCATGTACGAGGGCGACGCCTCCCGCAAGCGGACCCTCGTCGACCACGGCTTCCGGCTGCCCTCCGCCCTGGACAACCGGCCCCTGAAGTGGGAGGAGTTCCTCAAGCGGATCGACCAGACGGTCTACCTGTCGGCCACCCCGGGCACGTACGAACTGTCCCGCGGCGACGGCTTCGTGGAGCAGATCATCCGCCCCACCGGGCTCGTCGACCCGGAGGTCGTGATCAAGCCCACCGAGGGCCAGATCGACGACCTCGTCCACGAGATCCGCAAGCGGACCGAGAAGGACGAGCGGGTCCTGGTCACCACCCTCACCAAGAAGATGGCCGAGGACCTCACCGACTACTTCCTGGAGCTCGGCATCCAGGTCCGGTACCTCCACAGCGACGTGGACACCCTGCGCCGCATCGAGCTGCTGCGCGAACTGCGCGCCGGCGAGTACGACGTCCTGGTCGGCATCAACCTCCTCCGCGAGGGCCTGGACCTCCCCGAGGTGTCCCTGGTGGCCATCCTCGACGCCGACAAGGAGGGCTTCCTGCGCTCCGGCACCTCCCTGATCCAGACCATCGGCCGCGCGGCGCGCAACGTCTCCGGCCAGGTCCACATGTACGCGGACCGGATCACCCCGTCGATGGAGAAGGCCATCGACGAGACCAACCGGCGCCGGGCCAAGCAGATCGCCTACAACACCGAGCACGGCATCGACCCGCAGCCGCTCCGCAAGAAGATCAACGACATCGTGGCCACCATCGCCCGCGAGGAGGTGGACACCGCCGAACTCCTCGGCACCGGCTACCGCCAGGGCAAGGAGGGCGCCACGCCCAAGGCCCCCGTGCCCGCCCTCGGCGGGAAGGCCGCCAAGGCCGGCAAGGGGTCCGGCACGCCCACCGACCGGCCCGCCGCCGAACTGGCCCAGCTGATCGAGGACATGACCGAGCGGATGCGGGCCGCCGCCGCGGAGCTCCAGTTCGAGGTCGCGGCCCGGATCCGCGACGAGGTGGGGGAGTTGAAGAAGGAACTGCGGCAGATGCGGGAGGCGGGTCTGGCCTGACCGGGCGACGGCCCGGGCGGACGACGCCCGGGCCGTGTCTCAGGAGGGACACGGATTTGGCCGGCACCGACCGCCCGGGGCCCACCCGTGCGTAGGGTGGCCGGGTGCGGTGAGGTGCGCGGACGCGTCGCCCTCCGCGCCGGCGGACACCGCCGAGTGGGCCCGCAGGGGACGAGCAGAAGGGGACGGCGCGTGACGGTCAACATGACCAAGGGACAGGCCATCAGCCTGGAGAAGTCGGGCGGCGGTTCGCTGTCCGCGGTGCGGATGGGCCTGGGCTGGCAGGCGGCCAAGCGCCGCGGCCTGTTCGGCTCGCGCACCCGCGAGGTCGACCTCGACGCCTCGGCCGTCCTCTTCGCCGACGGCCAGCCGGTGGACGTGGTCTTCTTCCAGCACCTGACCAGCAACGACGGGTCGGTCCGGCACACCGGCGACAACCTCGTCGGCGGCGTCGGCGCCGGCGGGGACGACGAGTCCATCCTCGTGGACCTCCAGCGGGTCCCCGTCCACATCGACCAGATCGTCTTCACGGTGAACTCCTTCACCGGGCAGACCTTCCAGGAGGTCGAGAACGCCTTCTGCCGCCTGGTCGACGAGACCACCGGCGAGGAGCTCGCCCGCTACACCCTCGACGGCGGCGGCCAGTACACCGCCCAGATCATGGCCAAGGTGCACCGCGCCGGCGCCGGCTGGAAGATGACGGCCCTGGGCAGCGCGGCCAACGGCCGCACCTTCCAGGACCTGCTCCCGTCGATCGTCCCGCACCTGTAACCGAAGACGGGCAGGCGGGCGGCGGCACGGGCGCGACGGGCGACGGGGACGACGGGGGTGGCACGGCGATGACGGCCGAACTGGTACGCGGGCAGAACCATCCGCTGACGGGCACGCGGGTGGAGATCCGGGTCTCGGCGGGCACCCCGGTGCTCGCCGGGGCGGCCCTCGCCGACGAACGCGGGCAGGTGGCCGGGGCCCGTTCCCTGGCCCACCCCGGCGCCCCCGAACTCCCCGGGGTCCGCGTCACCCCCGCGCTCGGCGCCGAGCACCGGCTCACCGTCGACCTCGCCGCGCTCCCCGGAGCCGTCCACCGGGTCGCGGTGCTGCTCGCCCTGCCCGCCGGCGGCCCCACCCGGTTCGGGGCCGTCCCGGCCCCCTCCCTCGCCGTGGCCGCGCCCGACGGCACGGTCCTCGTCGACTTCACCGTCACCGACCTGGACTCCGAGTCCGCGGTGGTCGCCCTGGAGCTGTACCGGCGCCAGGACGCCTGGAAGGTGCGGGCCGTCGGCCAGGGCTACGCCGACGGGCTGGCCGCCCTCCTCGCCGACCACGGGCTCGCCGGCCCCGCCGCCGTGGCCCTCGCCGCCGAGGTGCAGGCCGCCGCCGGACCGGTGCCGACCGCACCCGGGCCGTACGCCACCGTGCCCCGGACCGTCGCGGCGCCCGAGCCCGCCCCCGCGGCGGGACCCGGCGCGCCTGCGGCCCCCGGTCCCGCGGCCCCCTCCGAGACCCCGGGCGGCCCCGCCCGGACCGGATCCGCGGCGACCGGCGGAGCCGACCGCACCGTCAGCTACGCCCACCCGCGCCGCGGCGGCACCACGCCCCCGGCCCCCGCCCCGGCCGCCGCCACCGCCGCGGACCGGCCGGCCGGACCGCTCGCCCCGGTCGCCGGGGACGCCACCGGCTGGTCCATGGAGGAGCGCCTCTACAACCAGGTCTGGGGCATGTTCGAGGACCTGGCCCGCGCCGTCGCCGCCTACCGCGGCGCCGTCGACTTCGCCGACGGGCGCCTGGACCGCGAACTGGACGACGTGCTCTCCGACCCCCGCAGCCGCCTCGGCGGCACCGGCGACGCCGCCCGCGAAGCGGCCCAGGCCCGCCGCGACGAGCTGGTCGCCCGCGCCGTGGCCGTCCTCGACCGTGACCTCGACCAGCTCGCCGCGGAGGCCGAGGTGGTGGAACCGGCCCTGCCGCCCGCCTTCGCCCGCTGGGACCTGCCCGCCTGGCAGGCGCACCGACTGCCCACCGATCCGCCCCTGGCCCTGCGCCTGGGCGAACTGCACCTGCCCGAGCGCCCCGGCCTGCGGATCCCGATGCTGGCCCGGCTGCCCCTGGAACGCGGCCTGTGGATCGACTGCGGGCGCACCGGCTCCGAGGCCGCCATGGCCATGGACACGGCCCCGCTGCGCCGGGCCGCCCTGGACACCGCCGTCGCCCTGGCCGTCCGGATCCTCGCCGTGCACCCGGCGGGCCGCTTCGCGGTCGACGTCATCGACCCGGCGGGTGCCGGCGCCGCCGCCCTCGCCCCGCTGGTCCGGGCCGGACTGGCCGGGGACCCGGCCGACGGCGGGGCCCCCGGGGTGCACCGCGTCCTGGAGCGGCTGACCCGCCGGGTGGACCTCGCCCAGATGGCGGTCCGCGGCGGGGACCTGGCCGATCTGCCCCCGGATGTGGACCGCGCCGACCGGCTGCTGATCGTCCACGACTTCCCGCACGGCTTCGACGACCGCGCGGTCACCCGGCTGCGCTACCTCGCCGACGAGGGTCCGGCCGTCGGCGTCCACCTGCTGATGGTCGCGGACCGTGACGAGGCCTCCGCTTTCGGACCCCTCCTCGACCCCCTCTGGAAGTCCCTGCTCAGGCTGTCGCCCGTACCCGACGACCACCTCGCCGATCCCTGGGTCGGCCACGCCTGGACCTTCGAGGCCGGGCTCCCGCCCGCGGGCAGCGCCGTGCTCGACCACGTCCTCGCGCAGGTCACGGCCGCGCGGGGCCGCTGAGGACGGCCCCGCCGGCGGTCCGGCGGCGGCCCGCCGCCACCGGCTCGCTGACCTTCCGCTGACCTTCCTTTGGGACTCCCTTTACCTTTCGGGCCCTCTCCCGGTAGGGTTGTCTGCGCGGAGGGGAGTATTCCTGCACTCCTGTTCACGGTGATCTCGTCAATACGGACCGCAATCGGTCCCGGGACTCCGGCCCCGCGGCCCCGCAGGCCGCTCGGGTGGAAGAGACCTCCGGCAGCGATGACGCTGACCTTGAGCTGTAGCCATCTGCCGGAGGCGTAGTGGACGTTTCAACGAATCTCTGGGTGCTGACCATCCTCGGTCTCTGCATCCTGATCGGTGCCGACTTCTTCATCGGGCGCAAGCCCCACGACGTCTCGGTCAAGGAGGCGGGGATCTGGACGATCGTCTGGATCGTCCTCGCCGTCCTCTTCGGTCTGGGCCTGCTGTTCTTCGGCAACTCCCAGTCCGCCGGCGAGTTCTTCGCCGGATACATCACCGAGAAGTCCCTCAGTGTGGACAACCTCTTCGTCTTCGTGTTGATCATGGCGAAGTTCGCGGTGCCCACCCACCTGCAGCAGCGGGTGCTGCTCATCGGTGTGCTGATCGCCCTCGTGCTCCGCGCCATCTTCATCGCGGCGGGCGCGGCGATCATCTCCAGCTTCTCCTGGATCTTCTACATCTTCGGCGCCTTCCTGATCTACACCGCCTGGAAGCTGATCAAGGAAGCCCGCGCCGACGAGGACGACGAGGAGTTCGAGGAGAACCGCCTCCTGAAGTCCGTGGAGAAGAAGTTCGGCGTCGCCGACCGCTACCACGGCACGAAGCTCTTCATCCGGGAGAACGGCAAGCGCATCATGACTCCCCTCATGGTGGTCATGCTCGCCATCGGCACCACCGACGTGCTGTTCGCCCTGGACTCCATCCCGGCGATCTTCGGCCTCACCCAGGACCCGTACATCGTCTTCACCGCCAACGCCTTCGCCCTGATGGGCCTGCGCCAGCTGTACTTCCTCATCGGCGGTCTGCTGAAGAAGCTGGTCCACCTGAGCTACGGCCTGTCGATCATCCTCGGCTTCATCGGCGTCAAGCTGGTGCTGCACGCCCTGCACGAGAGCGGGGTCCACGTCCCCGAGATCTCCATCCCGTTCTCGCTCACGGTCATCTGCGGCGTCCTGGTGGTCACCACCATCACCAGCCTCATCGCCTCCAAGAAGCACGCGGCCGCCGAGGCCGCGAAGCAGGAGTCCGCGGAGGTCTGACGGACCCGACGGGACCGGCCGGTCCCGCACCGCACGACCGGGAGCCGGTCGGGGCAGC
>NZ_JBEOSD010000157.1:0-19701 GCF_040302735.1 Streptomyces sp. NPDC097619
GGTTGAGCGGACACAGAAGGTCCACGCAGCATCAGGGCCGGCAGATGGTGTAGCAAGTTCCTTCGGGGCCCTGGTGCCATAGGCGCCAGGGCCCCTCGACGCGTTCACCCGTTCCCCGGCAACGCATCCATTGGTTCCATGAAAGAGGCCCCATGCCAGAAGCCACACCCGTCGGTCCGCTCAGCGGGCACCTTGAGGACGACGATTTCCCCGCCTACACCATGGGTCGGGCCGCCGAGATGCTCGGCACCACCCAGGCGTTCCTCCGCGCCATCGGCGAGGCCCGCTTGATCACCCCGCTCCGCTCCGCGGGCGGACACCGCCGCTACTCCCGCTACCAGCTGCGGATCGCCGCCCGCGCCCGCGAGCTCGTCGACCAGGGGACCCCGATCGAAGCGGCCTGCCGCATCATCATCCTCGAAGACCAACTCGAAGAGGCCAAGCGCATCAACGCGGCCTACCGCGCGGCCGGCGCCCCGGACCCGGATGCCACAGCCTGACTGTGCGTCCCTCGTCGCGGTTGTGGGTGCCGAAGCTGATCGGGGCCAGAGGCCAGGGGGCAGGTGCACGCGGTCGTGGGCCGTCGGACGCCGGTGGCCAGGAGCGAGGAGCGAATGCCGAGGATGGGCTGTCGTCGACCCCGAGTTCGTTCGGGGCGGGCGCCGGTCACGAACTGTAGGAACGCTGCGTTCGGAGAGAGCGGATATCTGTGACGGCGGCTTTAGAATTTAATGGATCCAACGGTGAGGGTTTCTGTCGCAACGTCACCGAGGGAATTATCCTACGTACGCACACCGCTGCATCGTGCTATTGTCGATCTCGGTTGCGGTTTTGGTACCCAAAAACTTCGAGCGCCTCCGGTCGGAATCAGTTCCTGCTGGAAGTGTTTTATATTTCCCGGTAATTTTCCGGGCGGGGCATCATCGCGGCGACGCGGCGCCCGCACAATGTAGACGCCGCTGTATTGCCCCAAAGGAGAAATGGCATGGCTGCTGGCACCGTGAAGTGGTTCAACGCGGAAAAGGGCTTCGGTTTCATCGCGCAGGACGGTGGCGGCCCTGACGTGTTCGCCCACTACTCGAACATCGCCGCGCAGGGCTTCCGTGAGCTGAACGAGGGTCAGAAGGTCAACTTCGACATCGCGCAGGGCCAGAAGGGCCCGACGGCCGAGAACATCGTTCCCGCCTGACGCTGACACGCATACTGCGGCTGGGGCCCGCACCCCTTGGGGTGCGGGCCCCAGCCACACACATTTCCCGCAGCGGGTTCACCCGCATTCGTGGGCATGGGGACACTCGCCGACCGGCTCTCTCGGCGCCGCATCCGAGTGGATTGTTTACGGTTGCCACATGTCCTCGGCGTCACATTTTCAGTGTCCGATCTCCTTGGTTTTTTCCGCTGGACTCCGCTTCTCATTCAATTCGGCCCGTGCCGGCAATTCCCCTGCGCGACTCCTGTGCTGCGGGAATTTCTTCATGCGTGCCGTGTCAAGGAAGGTTCCACATGAACCCCGCGCGTACGAATGAGCGCTCGTCCCGCATCCGTGGCCGTACCGGTGGTCCGGCTTTCGGCAGTGGCAGCGCGGCGGGTTCGGGTCGCGGCAGCCGTTTCGGCTCGTCGGCCCCACGCCGTCCCGGAGGGTCGAGCGGTTCGGGCGGCCACGGCCGTCGGCCCGCGGCGGTCCAGGGCGAGTTCGCACCGCCGACGACGGTCACTCCCGCGCTGCCCGCGGTGGAGGCCTTCGCCGATCTCGACATGCCGGCCCAACTGCTGGCGACCCTCGGCACGCAGGGCGTGACCGTGCCCTTCCCGATTCAGGGCGCCACCCTCCCCAACACCCTCGCGGGCCGCGACGTCCTCGGCCGGGGCCGTACCGGCTCCGGCAAGACCCTCGCGTTCGGGCTGGCCCTGCTGGCCCGCACAGCCGGGCAACGTGCCGAGCCCCGCCGGCCGCTCGCGCTCGTCCCCACCCGCGAGCTGGCCCAGCAGGTGACCGATGCCCTCACCCCCTACACCCGCTCCGTGAAGCTGCGTCTGACCACGGTCGTCGGCGGCATGTCGATCGGCAGGCAGGCCGGCGCACTGCGCGCGGGAACGGAGGTCGTGGTGGCCACGCCCGGCCGATTGAAGGACCTCATCGACCGCGGCGACTGCCTGTTGAACCAGGTGGCGATCACTGTCCTGGACGAGGCCGACCAGATGGCCGACATGGGATTCATGCCCCAGGTCACCGCACTCCTGGACCAGGTTCGCCCCGAAGGACAGCGGATGCTGTTCTCCGCGACCCTGGACCGCAACGTCGACCTTCTCGTGCGCCGGTACCTGACGGACCCGGTCGTGCACTCGGTGGACCCCTCGCAGGGCGCGGTGACCACGATGGAGCACCACGTCCTGCACCTCCACGGCGCCGACAAGCAGCGCATGACGACGGAGATCGCCGCACGTGACGGTCGAGTGATCATGTTCCTCGACACCAAGCACGCCGTCGACCGCCTCACGCAGGACCTCCTCGACAGCGGGGTCCGCGCCGCCGCCCTGCACGGCGGGAAGTCCCAACCGCAGCGCACCCGGACCCTGACCCGGTTCAAGTCCGGCCATGTCACCGTCCTGGTCGCCACGAACGTCGCCGCCCGCGGCATCCACGTTGACCACCTCGACCTCGTCGTGAACGTGGACCCGCCGACCGATCCCAAGGACTACCTGCACCGCGGTGGGCGAACCGCCCGCGCCGGCCAGTCCGGTCGCGCCGTCACCCTCGTCACCCCCGCCCAACGCCGCGGCATGGCCCGCCTCATGCAGGCCGCCGGAGTCATCCCGCAGACCACCCAGGTCCACTCCGGTGACGAGGCCCTGAACCGGATCACCGGAGCGAAGGCCCCCTCCGGTGTCCCGGTCACCATCACCGAACCGGTGACCGAGCGCCCCAAGCGCAGCACGGCCTCCCGCGGCCGGCGCGGCCCCGCCGCCGCCCGGCGCGCGAACGCCCGCCGGACCGCCTTCGACGTGGCGGCCTGAGAACCACGTGATCCGCAAAATGACCTACCGATGCAGGAGGCACCTTTTGACGCTGGTCCAGATGCAGCCCCACCCGGCCCCCACCGATGCCTTGTCCAGCCGTGCGCACCGTACAGCGCACGACGTGATGGAGGCGGCCGGCCCGCAGGTCTACGACGACATGACCGTCGAGGTGGCCCTGGCCGTCATGGCCGGCTCCCTCACGGACCACCTGCTCCTCTGCGACGAGGACGGCCTGTGCACCGGGCTGATCACCCGCGCCGAGCTCTGCGCCGTCCGCGACGGCGCCGCGTACACGGACCGGATAAGGCTGCGCGATGTCCTCGGCGACCGCGGGCCGTTCGCCTCGCCCATGACCGCGGTGGCCGAGGCCGAACAGGCGATGCGCTACTGCAAGCTCACCGCCCTGCCCGTCGTCGACGAGCACGGCACTGCTTTGGGCGTCCTCGCCCTCGTCCGCTGAACCATCTCACCGAGCTTGCATCCGTCCTCCTCTTCGCCCTGTGAGGCATCATGCGCTGTGTCATCGCTCGCTTCCCGTTCGACCTGACCAAGGCGGGTGTACTGGAGTCGATGAAGGGCATCGAGCCCGAAGAGGTGATCGGCGAGTCCGTGATCATCGGCCGCCGCACCTACCCCGTCAAGCAGGTCGGCCAGATCATCACCCGCCAGGACCGCCGCGACTTCACCGCCGGCGAAGTCCTCCGCGCGATGACCCGGCTCGGCTTCACATGCCGCGGCAGCATCTCCAGGCCCGCCACGGCAACCCGCACGCTCAGCCCCCTCCAGCGGGCCTCCGCCATGCTTGGCACCCCTGCGACCGCATGACGGCCTGAACGGCCCCCGGCGACCGCCGCCGGCTGAACGACGAAGAGGGCCCGAACGGCACGCGCCGCTCGGGCCCTCTTCCTGCGCCCGTAGCCGACACGAGTTCACTCGGCGACCGGAGAGTAAGACATCGTTCCTTATGGCGGTGTTTACAGCTCTCGTTGGCGGAGGGGTAGGCGTGAGCTGTGCTGGGCTACTGGTAGAACCGGCGTATGACATACAGGTTCACGGCCCGTGCGGTGGCTGTCGAGGTCGACGTTGATGGCGAGATGCAGGCTGGCGTGGCGGAGGAGGATGACGGCTTCTTCCTGCTGTTTACGCGCCCTATCGGGGAGCCGTCCGCACAGGACATCTCGCTCGGGCTCGACACGTACTGCGTGATGACCCCGGACCAGAGCACGGCCTATGGCTGCGTCCGCGAGGTGGCTCTGACAGGCAACCTGCTCAAGGTGTCGCTTGACCTCGGTTGTCTGGATGACTTGGAGTTGGAAGACGCGGGGATCGAGGCGGTCCTCGACGTGCCGGCCGAAGGCATTGACGAGATGCGGAAGGTACTTGCGCAGGTGCTGACCTTCGGACGCGAGGAGGCCCGGCCTCGGCTCACTGGTTTCTCGGTGTGATCGGCCTATCGAGGCGGTGGTATCCGATCAGGAGAGCTGCGATGCCGACAAAAGCGAGGAAGTGTTCGGCCTTGCGTTCGTAGCGGCGGTGGAGGCGTCGGCAGCTGGAGAGCCAGGGCGCCCCTGGCCGTGAACATGCCGTTCGTCATCCTCCCCCTCGCCCACGGCACCGCACAGTCCAAGGCCTCCCCCTGCACCCGGGTGATCGCTTCCCCAACGACTTCATGGACCTTTCCTCGGCCCGTGCTGACGCCATGGCCGGGCTTGCCCACACGGATTCCGTGTCGGTGAGGGGTCGACCACGTGAGCCCGCCGGGTCCGCGCCTGCTCGCGGCACACGCTCGCTCCCGAGAGCGACTGTGTGCTGCCATGCCGGGGACGGGACCGTGCTGACCCCGCAGAGCGCCCACAGGGCCGGGCGCGTGGCAGCGGTGCTGGAAGCCGAACCGGAGGTATGCGCGACGGTTATGGTGATGAATCGTTTCATTTGGGACCGGAGGTCGTTGATCCTGGGTGGGTCTCCGGTTGATCGGTGCGCTGGTGTTGTGGCCGTCAAGGGAGTTTGTGTGCACGATCGCTCGTTCTTCCATTGCCGGTCGTGCCGAGAGCCGCTCTACGCGACGAGTTCCGTGGCCGGGGAGTTGGAGCGGGAGTGGGAGGTCGATCATCAGCAGTCCGGCCGGTGGTGTGCGCTCGGTCATTTGCTGCCGTTGACCGGTACCGCATCGGATCCGCGGGCCCTTCCTGACGCGGTGCGTGTCCTGCTGACGGTCGGCGAGTAGGCGTGGGTGGCCGGGGAGGTCACAGCCCGACAGCGGCGTCACGGGAGCCGCGTGCTCGCGCACCGGGTCGTCATCACGGCGTCCGTCGCAGTCCGTGACTTCATTTCCGTCGCCCGATTGGTCCGGCTCGGGGGCACGGTCCTGTGTCCGGAGCCGGTCCCGCAGACGTGCCTGGGATGCGGGGTGACCCTGGCGGCGAGGTGAGCAGTGTCCCGGTTCACGGCCCTGGGGCGTCGCCGGCGGGTCGGTCGGTGAGGGGGATGGAGGCGGTGATGCGTTTGCCGACGGGTTCGCGCTGGATCTGCAGCTTCGTGGTTGTGGTCATGACGATTTCCAGGCCGTGCTGCCCCACTCGGGTGGGGTCGGGAGGCAGGATCGCCGGGAGGCTCGGGTTGCTGTCCCACACGGACACCTCGATACAGCCGTCCCTGACGTCGAGGGTGAGGAGGCTGGGGCCGGGTGCGTACTTGCGGGTGTTGGTGATCAGTTCGCTGACGACCAGCTCGACCACGGCCTGGGTGGGTTCCGAGACCGGGATGCCGTGAACGGTTCGCAGGTCCGTGAGGAAGGCGCGGGCCAGCCGCCGGGTTTGGGCGATCGGTTCGTTTCCCTCGAACGCGGTGTGGAGCGATGCGGGGCGGTGGAGCGGCAGCGCACCCGGATCGGCATTCTCCGAGGGCAGGCCCAGGGGTGGCTGTCCTGCCGTGGGGGCGTCTTCCCGTTCGAACCATTGCCAGGTCATCGTTCTCCGGATTTCCACTGTAGGCGAGGAGGGCCGGGGCCGGCCCATGAAAGGCCGCGGCCGCCGGCGGCCTTGACGGAGCCGGTCACCGGGAGGAACAGCCCGATGACGAGCACGGCGACGCCATGTCCGGGCAGGTGCAGCGCCCCCAGGCCACGATGAAGGGTGCGTCGACAGCCGCGCAGGCACGGTCACCATCCGCCGTTTCGAACCCTCTTCGCGGCCTTCGGCATCGGGTTCCCTGTCCGGTGGAGAGATCGTGCGAAGGCCTTGAGCGTGCCGTTGACGAAGGCAACGAGTCCGCCCGGTGAGCGGTGCCGAGACCGCTGTCGACCCCACGCTGTGGTCCCGCCGGTCAAAACGGTGGCCGCGATGGTCGTCGCGAACACACCCCCGGCCAGGAGGGGATGGTGAACGTCCCGTGCCGGCGGGCGCCGCCGGGCCGCCGTAACCCGGCGCCGACAGTGCGAAAGACCAGGTGGCCGGTGCCCGATCCCGCTCGACGCCGCCCATCAGGCGCGCCGCCCGTCCGCGCGGGCAGTGATGTCCGGGGTGGGCGTCTTGTGCTGGTAGATGTCGGGGATGCCGTCCTGGTCGGCGTCGGTGTTCTCCGCCTCGTACAGGCGCCGGTAGACGGTATTGCGCCTGCGCAGCAGGACCGCTGCGATGACAGCGGCGATCAGCGAGGCGATGAGGACGGCGGCCTTGACGTGCTTGCCGGTGGGGCCGCTCGGGAAGGCGAGTTCGCCGATGAGGAGAGCGACGGTGAAGCCGATCCCGGCCAGGACCGACAGGCCCAGGACGTCGGCCCAGGCGAGATCGGGGTTGAGCCGGGCACGGGTGAAACGGGCGCCAAGGTAGGTTCCGGTGAAGATCCCCAGCGTCTTACCGAGGACCAGGCCGATCACGACACCGAGGGATTCGGGACGGGTGAACACCTGGCCCAGGGCAGGCCCGGAGATGCTCACTCCTGCGGCGAACAGAGCGAACAGCGGCACCGCCACGCCCGCCGAGAACGGGTGCACCAGGTGAGCGACCCGGGCCGCCGGTGAGACGTCCTCGCCCTCGTCGAGGGGGGTGCGCAGGATGAGGCCCATGGCGACGCCGGCGACGGTGGCGTGGACGCCGCCGTTGTACATCAGCGCCCAGACCGTGATCCCGAGGGGCACGTACTACCACCAGCCCCGCACCCGCAGCCGCTGGAGAGCGTAGAAGAGGACCAGTCCCACGAAGGCTCCGACGAGGGCCCACAGGTTGAGGTCGGAGGTGAAGAACACGGCGATGATGAGGATCGCGCCCAGGTCGTCGACGACGGCGAGGGTGAGGAGGAAGGCGCGCAGGGCGGCCGGTAGGTGGGTGGAGAGCACCGCGAGGACGGTGAGGGCGAAGGCGATGTCGGTGGCCATCGGAACGGCCCAGCCCGCCCGGTTGCCGCCGCCGACCGTGGTGGTCGCCATGTAGAGGGATGCGGGTACGGCCATCCCGCACAGCGCGGCGATCACGGGAAGGGCCGCGGTGGCGGGGGTGCGCAGTTCACCGACGACCAGCTCGCGTTTGAGCTCGATGCCGGCGACGAGGAAGAACACCGCCAGCAGCCCGTCGGCCGTCCAGTGCCCCACCGACAGGTCCAGGCCGAGGGCGGGTATACCGAAGTGGAAGTCCCGCACGGACACGTACACAGCGTTCCACGGGCTGTTGGCCCAGATCAGTGCGAGGACGGCCGCACCGAGGAGGACCAGCCCGCCGACGGTCTCGGTGCGCAGGCCACGGGTGATCGCCTGCCGTTCGGGCAGGGGAAGCAGCCCGAGGAAGGGGGAGCGGGTGCCGGCCATGGCCGTGGCCTCCGGGCGTCGACGAGGACGGGGCACACTGCCCCCAGGACGCCGACCAGACTTCCCGGCACACCGCGCGCCACCTTCTTGACGCGTTCCTTACACCGTATCCGCTGTCTGCACCGGCGGCCTCACATGATCACATCGGTTTCAGGTTGTGATCATGTGAGCTGGAGGCCGCGCCGTCGGGCTGTGGTGGGCGTGACGCTCGACGATCCGGCGGTGACCAGTAGCGGACCGTTCGCCCGGCCCGGTGTCGAGTCCGCGGCCTGCGACTGAAGGGGACGGCTTCGACGCCCATGACGAAGGACAGGGGCGCTCGTACCGAGCTTCGGCAGGCCGGGAGGATCGGCGCTCGGATGCGGGTGGGTGAAGGGAGGGGGGGTGCCTGCGGGGTCTGGCCGACGGATCTGCGGTGAACGCCTGGACTGTTCTCGCCCGGCAGGGTGGCTCTTATTCTCGGCGGGGTCGCGCTGTCGCCCGCGGCCGCCGCCGGTTGTTGCGCTTTCCGCGGCTGCGGGCGTTTGCCCCGGGCGGAGGCACGCCGCGAGCATGGAGGTGCGGCCCAACCCTCACTCGGCGCATTCGGATACCCGCCGACGGAGTGGCGGCAGAGCCGAGGGACGCGCCCGCCCCCGGGGTGGGCGCCTTTACGCATGGAGGGCGCGAGCCGGTTACCGGGGCCGAACGGCACCGGGTCACGCCTGGCCGCGCCCCGGCGGGTGGGGTGGTCGGGTGGCGTGGCGTCGTCAGAGTGCGGCCGGGACCCGGCGGCCGCGGCATGGCGTTCGCTCGCCGGGGGCGGCCTGACCGCGAACGGGACATGGCGGCCCCGTGCAGCTTTCGGCCTTGATGGCCCGTTCCTGGCCGTGGCGTCCGGGTCAGGGGCCGGGCCCCCGGAGGAGGGGGCCCGGCGTGGGCCGGGGTGGGGTGGGGGTGTCAGCTGAAGACGACGGAACGGAAGCGCAGGCGGTCGCCGAGCCTCTTGCCGGGGGGCATCACGTAGAAGACGTCGCCGTTGCAGTTGGCGTCGAGGAAGACGGTGGCGGTGGAGTCGGTGAAGTTCCGCGGAGCGAAGGCGGGCAGGTTGGAGCCGACCGTCTCGGGGATGTCGATGCAGACGTTGCTGTCGGGGTCGGGAAGGGTACCGCGCAGGTTCAGGCCGTTGAGGCCGACGTAGGTGTAGACGAACTCGCCGTCGGCGGCCGCGGCGGGGGACGCGGGCAGGGCGACGGAGAGCAGGAGCGCGCCGAGGGCGGCGGCCAGGGTGCTGCGCATGCGCATGGGTGTTTCCTCTGTGGAGGGAGGGCATGTGCTGTCGACTGTGTATTCCCTGGCCAGTTCCGGCCGGTTGCGCCTCTGAGCGGCAGGAAGGTTTCATCCTCACCCGTATGGCCCGCATGACAGAGGACAGAGGACGGGTGGGCCCGAAGATCTGCCGCGGCACCCAGGGCCGTTCGGCCAAGCGAGCTGGCGCGCAGGATCATGGACATGGTCCGCCTGGAACTGCGCCCGGGACGCGACCTCCCCCTCGGGGACAGGCCCTCCCGCGTCCGGCAGCGAGCGTTCGCCGATCGGGCCGACGTGGCTGGGCCCCGACCCAGGGGGGGGAGGGGTCGGGGCCCAGCTGCTGTCACGACCCGGGTTGGTGGGTCGTGGGGGTGGGTCAGGGTCGGCGGAGGTTGTCCTTGAGGTCTTCCTTGGCCTGACGGGCCTGGCCCTTGGCCTGGTCGACGTGGCCTTCGGCGGTCATGCGGTCGTTGCCGACGGCCCGGCCGATGGCCTCCTTGGCCTTGCCCTTGGCCTGCTCGGCCTGTGCCTTGGTCTTCTCGGTGCCCGACATGGGGACCTCCTCGTGACGTACCGGATTTGGTCGTGACCCTCACGTGCTCCCGATCCGGGCTCGTAAACACACCAGCACGCGATTCCGCTCCGAACTCCGGAGCTGCGGGATTCCTCCGATGCGCGAGGCCCGCTCGTGTCCGACAGGAGGCGGATCCGGGTGCGCACATATGCCCGCCTGCGCACATAAGAAACGGGTAAAGGTGAGCGCATGGGAGGGGGCGGGCAGGGCATCCGGTCCTTCGGAGGTTGATAACTATGGTTCCCCTGCTTCTTGTTCTTCTGCTGGTTCTGATCCTGTTCGGTGCCGGTTTCGCGGTGAAGGTCCTTTGGTGGGTCGCGATCGCGGTCCTGATCCTGTGGCTGGTCGGGTTCGTCGCCCGGCCGAAGAACAGCTCCGGCCGCTGGTACCGCTGGTAGCCGAACCACCGGCGCCCCACATGGGCCGGACGGTGTGACGGTGGTGGGTCATCTCTGCTGGAGGCGGGGGTGGCCCACCGCCGTCATTCCCGCGCTGCTCGGCCCGCGGAGCGGGAGACACGGGGGAAGCCGAGAGTCGGGCCGGTGCCTGCGCGACAGCACGGATGCCTGCGTGTGCTGTGGCCTGCCGCGAACCGCCTGACCGCTCCGGTCCGGTGCCGGACAGGGCGTCCCATGCTGCCGACGGGCCGATGTGGGCACGGAGCCGCTGAGCCCGGGACAAGGCTCGGTCCCGGCGTCAGGGGCCGGATTTTTGCCGAAGGTGGCAGCGTCCCCGGTCGCTGCGGGCAGCGACGGCGCGAGGCCCTGAGTGCGGCGAGGTCGGGTTCGGCCGGGGTGACTGCGCACCCCAGCGGAGCGACCCGCTGGCGTCTCCACACACGCAAATCCGGGCCACGCTTCTGTGGGTCCAGGGTCCCAAGCCGGCACATGGGGTGGCCCCGACGCCGGGAGATGGCCTTCGTCGAGTGATGAGCGACGATGGCGGTCCACTGCGCCGGGGCCATGTGCCCAGTCCGCACCTGCGCGCCAGTGCCCCGGACAGGCCCATCCATGCATCCGTTCGGTTAATCGCCTCGGCTGGCGTGATGGTCTGGGGCCCGGTCGCATCACCATCCCGTCGCGTGCGCGTAGCCCCGGTGCGGCCTGAGTTCCTACCGCCACTTCGCTGGGTTCGTCCCCTTCGCCGATATCGGCCTCGTCCCCTGCACTCACCGCCCCCGCAGCAGCCCCCAGGAAAGGACGCAGCCTGCGCATCACGTGAAATCTCCCACCTCGTGGACCACCTGTCGCAGCCCGGCGGAGCCTGTCTGTTCTTCCTGTGAAGCCGGTGGTTCAGTGCTCAGGTTTTGCGTTGGTCGTTGCTGTTCTGGCGGAGGCGGTCGGTGTGGCGGGTGGGGGCGTCGATGCGGTCGGCGAGTTCGGTGTCCTGGGGGCGTACGTGGGTGCGGGAGTCGGTGAGGGGGCGGACGAGTTCGGCGGCGTCGTTCGCGGCGAGTGCGTGGTTGAGTTCGTCCACGGTGCCTTGGGCGTCTTCGTGCAGGCCGCTGAGGGCGGTGACCGGCCGGCGAGGCGGCGCAGGTCTGCGGCGTTGCCGCGGGCCCAGTCGGTGACAGTGCGGTCGGCCGCGCGCGCGTCTCGGGTGGCCTGGACCCGCTGCTCGCCGGTGGACCCGGCCGCGCCGGGGCGCAGGCGAAGGTAGCGGCGTTCGGCGGCCTGGCGGCTGGCGACATCCAGGGGTGCGGCCAGATCGGCCCAGCTCGCTCCCCGATCGCGCGCGGTCTCGATGAGCACGCTCTCCCAACCGACGAGCTCCTCACGGATCTCGCGCAGTGCCAGCAGGGCGTCCAGCGCGTCCTGAGGGCCTGGTTCCCGCTTGGGGCCCGCGGTCTCCGTCCCGTCCTCGCCCTCGGCCCCGTCCTTCGGCGCATCCGCGGGTGCGGTGGCCTGTACGGCCTCTCGGATGGCGTCCTGGATGGTGGCCAGGGCTGTGGTGGCGGCTGTGATGGTGATCGGTGGGGGGTGGGGGTCGGTTTCGGTCATGCTCCACCTCTTGTCATCGGTTGGATGACATCCTGCTTGTCATCGTTTCGATGACATGGTAGAACGGAGGCACGTTGAAGCGCATTGGCAGTCCACTGCCTGAGCCGACCGGAGGTGTTGTCCAGATGTTGATGCGCACTGACCCGTTCCGTGAGATGGACCGGATCTTCCAGCAGTTGTCGGGTACGTCGGGGACGTGGTCGAAGCCGTCCGCGATGCCGATGGACGCCTACCGTGAAGGCGACGCCTACGTGATCGCGTTCGACCTTCCCGGGGTCTCGACGGAGGCGATCGAGATCGACGTCGAGCGGAACATGCTGACCGTCAAGGCGGAACGCCGTCCGGCTCCGAAGGCCGACACCGCGCAGATGGAGCTCTCCGAGCGGCCCCTCGGTGTCTTCTCCCGGCAGGTCATGCTCGCCGACACCCTCGACACCGAGCGCATCGAAGCCGATTACGAGGCCGGTGTCCTGACCCTGCGGATCCCGATCGCCGAACGCGCCAAGCCCCGCAAGATCGCCATCAACGGCCCCGCGGACCGCAAGCAGATCTCCGGCTGACCCACCGAACGCCGGCCACGGCGGAGGACGGCCCCGAGCTCCCCCTCGACCCGCCCTCCGCCGTCACCACCCCTCCTCATCGCTCCAGTGGAGGTGACATGGGATGCCGATAAAGCAGCAGGCCTTCCTCGACCACATCCGAGAGCGCGGCGAATACCCCGGTCCAGGAGAAGCCGAACGCGCGGCCCGCGTGGTCCTGGCCCTCCTCGGAGCCCACCTCGTCGGGACCGTCAGGGCCGACCTCGCCGCCCGACTCCCCGAAACCTACGCGCTGGTCCTCCTCAATCCCCTGCAGGCCGCCGAGCCGCTCACCCCGGAACGCTTCGTCCGCGCCACCGCGGCCTGGATCGAAGGCGCCACCGAACAAACCGCCCTGTGGGACATCGGCGCCGTCCTGTCCACCGTGGCCGCCACCGTGGACGAGGACCTCCTCAATCGGATCCTGCTCCAACTCCCGCCCGGCTACGACCTCCTCTTCGGCCACACCCACCACACCCGACTCCACCACTGACCCCACGCCCGAGCAGAAGGGCGACCGCACCATGCACGACCAGCTCCTCCCGAACCTGTGGGTGAAGGACGGCGACGGGACTGTCGACCGGGTCAAGCGCCGCGATCCCCGCCGACCCGACAGCGTCCCCGTCGGTTGAGCGGACACGAAGGGCCCATGCCCGGTCGCCGAGAGCCGACGGATGCTGGTGGCGTGGTTGGCGTCGGTCCGTCAGGTGCCGCTCTTCTTCCACGCCGTTCGTAGGCGGGCGGTGAAGGCGTCGATGTCCTCACGGTGGCAGGTCACGTGGTGGCGTGCGGCGAGGCCGTCGAGGGTCTCGGTGGCTTCTTCCTTGATGTCGAGGACGACGAGGGCGGTGTCGTCTTCCACATCGGCGCTGAGCATGATCAGTCCGGCGTATCCGGCGGATGCCTCCTGTTCGATGTAGGCGTTGGCGAGGAGGGCCCCCGCAGAAGCGCCGAGGAAGGATCCCACGGGACCGCCCAGGAGCCCCACTCCTCCGCCGAGGATGGCCGCGCCCGCGGTGACCGGTCCGGGGTCGGGGGTGTGTTCGGCGGTCACGTCGAGCACACCGTCCGCCCCGCGATCGAGGACGGCCGCGTAGCGCAGACCTGGCAGGGTGAGGGCCTCCTCGAACGCGGCGCGCGATCGCGCCCGGTCGTGGAAGGCGAGGGTGGCGACGTGGTGTGCGGTGGACATGCCTGGAGCTCCTGAGGGTCGGTTACGGACGGGGCAGCGCGACGGTTCCGCACCGCCCTCTTCGTATGCCCCAAATTTTCGGTCGTGTCCTCGTCTTCGCGTACGACGGCACGCACGGTCCCGAGAGGGTCCTTTGCGAGGGGAAGGCGGTCTCCGCGATCGCAGTCGGCCTCACGGGCTCCTCACTTCTCCGTCGTCCTGACCCTCCGATCCGGTGCACCACGGACGAAGGGTTCGTCCGGGACGGGGTGCAGGGAGCGCCGTGTGGATCACATCCGGTGTCGGTCTCGTGCGAACTCTTCGATGATCTTCGCGCAGAAGGCGGGGAGGTCGTCCGGGCTCCGGCTGGTGACCAGGCCGTCGTCCGTGACGGTCTCCTCGTCCACCACGACGGCTCCGGCGTTGCGCAGGTCGGTGCGGATGCTGGGCCACGAGGTCAGTGTCCTGCCCCTCACCACGCCGGCCTCGATCAGCGTCCACGGCGCGTGGCAGATGGCGCCCAGCGGTTTGCCCGCCGTCACGAAGTCCCGTACGAACGCGACCGCTTCGTCGTCCCGGCGCAGCGTGTCGGGGTTCACGGTGCCGCCCGGCAGGATCAGCCCGTCGAAGTCGTCCACCGACACCTCGCCGACCAGGGCGTCGACGGCGAAGGTGTCCGCGGGCTCGATGTCGGAGTTCATCGCCTGGATCCTGCCGTCCCGGGTCCCGTCCGCCACGGACAGGAGCACCGTGTCGGCCCCCGCCGCCCGCACCGCCTCGCGCGGCCGGACCAATTCGACCTGCTCCACGCCGCTCGCCGCCAGGATCGCGATCCTCTTGCCCGCCAGGACACCACTGCTCATATCGTCCTCCTTCGATCGACAGCCCCACCCGCCCGAGCAGCTCACTCGACGAGATCACGGACCGTGTCGCCCACGCGCCTACCCCACCCCTTGCCGGGCAACCCGGAGGGGCATCCGTTCGTGCGTGGGCTCACCGACCGGGGACACAGGGCGGGCCCGCCTCGGGAGGGCCGTGGGAGGGCCGTCCAGCGGAAGGCCGCCGACACGGTGGCCGAGAAGCCGGCCTGCGTGGGCCGGGCCCGCCGAGGGCGCGAAGGCTGAGGCGACAGCGGGTGCCGAGGCGGGCCGCGACGAGAAGACCACCGCCCCCTGCACGAAACCGAGAGGAGCACGAAGACGATCCTTTCCGAAACGGGAGTCTCCCACCTGCATCCACCGTGGCCGCCGAGGGAGAAGACGAGCCGCACGGTGAGTGCGCACCCCCGTTCGACCCGCTGTCCCCGGTCAGTGGGGCGAGATCGGTGGGGGCGTGATTTCGTTGAATGGGTCCCCGGGGCGTGGGCGCGCGTGCGAGTCCACGCCCCGGGGGCCATGGCCGGGAGGTGGGCGGTGGACGGTGGCGTGGTCGAGCGTCTGAGCTTGGAAGTGGCGGGTGCCGACGCGGTCGCCGAAGCGTTGAACCACGCCTACCCGATGGGCTTCGTCTTGGACGATGTGGAGGCCCGATCCACCTTCACCCTGCGACGGGCCCAGGCGGGTCCTCTGCTGATGGACGAGGCGCAGGCGTCGGCCCGCTTCCGGTTCGACGGGGGCAGGATGGACCGGGTGATGATCGGCATGGTCCGTCGCGGATCGGTCGATGCCTCCACCAACGGTCTGACGGGCCGGTTCGGGCCCGGTCAGTGCTACCTCCCGGGAGAACCGGGACACCATTTCACCGGCGCGGTGACGGACACCTGCGTCCAGGTGACGTCCCTGGAACCGGCCCTGGTGGCCGACACCGTCGGACACGACACCGACCAGCCCCTGCGCTTCCACCGCCTCAGGCCCGCCGCCGCTGACGGGGACGAGAGCTGGAGGCACGCCGTCGACTACGCCCTGACCCTTCTGGCAGGGGACACCTGCCCGCCGCTGCTGGCGGACGCGACCGCCCGACACCTGGCCGCCACCGCCCTCACCCTCTTTCCCAACACCTACCTCACCGCGAGCCGCGGCCTTTCCGGGCCGGGCGCAGTGGGGGCTGCGTCATTGCGCAGGGCGCTGGACTTCATGGACGATCATGCCCACTTGCCCGTGACGGTCGGGGAGATCGCGGCAGCGGCCGGCACGACACCGAGGGCGGTCCAGTATGCCGTTCGCCGCCACACCGGCCTCACCCCGCTCGGCTACGTCCGGCGGGTCCGGCTGGAGCGGGCCCACGCGGAACTGCTGGCCGCCGATCCCGAGAGCGGGGTCCTGGTCCGGGATGTCGCCGCCCGGTGGGGCTTCGCCAAACCGGGCACGTTCTCGACGTACTACCGGCAGGTCTACGGCCGACATCCCAGCACCGACCTCCACACCTGACCGGCACTTCCGCGGCGAGGACTTCCGCTGCGGGAGCGGATCCGCCGCGCCGCTCCACTGCGCCTCGGGGTGGGCCGAGCAATGGGGGGTTTCGTGGTTCGTGGCTCTGCGGCGCACCGTTTCGTTCCTCGGGTAGTCACGGTGCCGTGCGGATGGCGGTCGTAGGACGACTTTCGACCCAGGTGAGGAGCCTGCCCACGTACACCGGTCGGTGACGGCGATGGTGAGGCGTTCGTGGTGGCGATGGATTCGAGGCGTGTGGGCCGCGGGTCCGGCTGCGGGCGTCGGCGAGGAGTTCGCAGGCCACCAGGAGGAGCGTTCGGCGCTGTTACGTCACCGTAAGTGCCCTGGTACCTCGCCTTGAAGAAGTGCTTCGACGGCTGTCCTGCTCCGACCGGTTCGTTTCGCTTTTCGGGTAGCCAATGGTGTCGTTCCGGGTAGGTTCGAAGTAACCTTTGGCGGCCCGCGCAGTCGAGAAGGGGAGCGTGAGGATGGACGGGACCGGCCTGCGTATCAGCCGTCGGGGCGCGCCCGCGGGAACGTGTGTCCTGGTGGTGGCCGGAGAGGTCGACTACGACACCGCGCCGATGCTGGTGCGGTCCTTGAACGCCGCTCTGGCCGGGCCACCCGTGCCGGACTCGTTGGTGGTGGACTGCTCGGGGCTGACCTTCTGCGGTTCCGCCGGTCTCAATGCCCTCCTGACCACCTACCGCTCGGCGGCGGAGGGGGCGGTGGCCTTCGCCCTCGCGTCCCCGCTTCCGCAGCTGCGCCGGTTGCTGCGGATGACGGGGGTGGAGGCCGTGTTGCCGATCACGGACACCCCCACCGTCCATCCCTGATCCAGAGTCGAGTGATGCCCGCCATGCACTCTTCCCGTTTCCGGTCCCGCCTGTCCCGTCGCACCCCGGAGCCGGCTCCGGCCCCGCGAGCGGGGATGCACGAACAGGTCCTGGCCCTCGCCCGCGAAGCCGAGAGCCAGAACGACGGCACCACGTGGGTCCTCGGCGCCGAGGACGAGGTCTTGGCGGCGGAGGTCGCCGCGGGCCTGGTGGAGGCAGTGGGCCCGGCCGCCCGGCAGGAGGCCCTGCCGGTGATCGAGCGGCTGGGGCACCTGCGGGAAGTGCTGGCCGTCCTCGCCTTGGCCACCGCACGAACCCATGGACACCTCGCGTGGTTCCTCGCCCGCGCCAGCACCGCCCTCGCCCCCGTCCTGCACTGGCGCGCGCTCACCGCGACCCCCGGCCACTCCTTCGGCGCCGTCCTCCCCGAGCCCGACGAACTCCACGACGCCGAACACGCCGTCCGCTTCCTCGCCGGATTCCTCACCCGCACCGGTGCCACCGACGCCCCCGACGGCAGGCGCACGGACTCCCCCTCCTCGTCCTCACCCTCGGGCAACGACTCATCCCCTGAAGGCCTGTCACGACCCACCGCTCTTCCGCCGGACCCCTCGCCGAAGCCGGTCCTGGGCCACGGGGAGGGTTGACGCCGGTGTGCGGTGGGGCCAGTGGCCAAAGCAGGCACAAATGGTGCCTGCCGTGCCGGTGCCGGCCGGGGCGCGGAGTCTTGGCGCCGCCACCCTGCTCCGTTCGGAACCTCCCCACCGCGGTCTGCCATGACCTCGCGCTCGTCGTGGCGCGGGGCCGGTCGACCGCGCATCGAGGACGCATCAGGTGAGCTATCGGTTCCAGTGGTCGGCCCATGCGCGGGCGGTTTCGAGGCGGTCTTCGTAGCCCCCGGTGTGGTGTTGCCAGTACTGGCACCAGTCGGCTTCGGCGCGGGTGAGGAAGGCCACGGCTTCGCGGGGCGCGGCGGCGAAGGCGGGCACGTTCCGGGCGTAGGCGGCTGCCTGCTCGGCTGTTTGCCGGCCGTCGAGCATGAGGCGGGCTCCCCACAGGGCGGCGGTGGCCCAGGCGGGGCCGCGGGCGGCCCATGCCCAGTCGACGAGGTGGGCGTGGTGATCGGCGTCGATGAGGAAGTTCCCGCAGGAAGGGTCGCCGTGGACCAGGTGATCACCGGTGAGGAGTTCCTCGGCCCGTTGCTGGTCGTAGGACTCCCAGCGGGCCCACAGCGGCGGCAGCCGGACCTGCGCCGGAGCCTTCACCCCGCCGAGCTCGCGGAGGACGGCCGCGCAGGGTTCCAGGTGTGTGCTGCCGGCGGGGAAGTGCGCCCAGGGTGTGACGTGGAGGCCTTCGAAGCCGAGGAGGGTCCAGCCGTCCTCGGTGATCGACCAGAGGAGTCGGGGTGCGAAGTCGGGCAGGTGCGGGCCCAGGCGACGCTCCACGTCGAGTTTTCGTGCCCCGCGGTGGCCGTCGGGAAGGCCCTTGACGAAGACCGGGCCGGTGTCGGTTTCCAGGAGGGCGGCGACGGCGGCGCTCTCTCCGAGTTCGACGTCCTTGGCGGTGTACTCGTCTCCGACGCGGGCCGCGACGGCCGCCCGGACGCGGGCGGGGAGGTCGGCGAAGGGGATGCGGCGCGCGTTCATTTCTTCGGAGGCCTCGGCGCCGGGTGCGGCATCGGCTGGGGTCTGCGCGGGCCGGGGTGGGAGGGCGGTGGTTCATTGGCGGGACCCGGCGGAGGCTTGCGCGCTTCAGTGGCCATGCCCGCACGGTACCGGCCCCGCCGGGTTCGGGACGGGCGGACTGGGAGGTCGATCGCCGGCTGTCCGTGCGGTGGTGCGTGCTCGTCATCGGATGCCACTGACCGGTAGGTCGACCGATCCGCGTGCCCTTTCCGATGCGGGACGGGTGCTCTTGGCGGTCGGCGAACAGGTACGGGTGGACGGGGCGTGTCCCGGCCCGCCACTGACGGGTGGTGGTCTTTGTCGAACAGGAAGACGCGGGTGATGACGAACTGGCTCCTCAACGCCGTCACCGGCGACGACTTCTTCCGCACCGGTTTCCAGACGTACAAGCCGGGGACGCTCCGCGACTTCGAGTACACCGACCAGTACCTCACGCCAGAGGAAGTACGGACCCGCACGGCGGCCGGTGAAACCTGACGGCACCGACGAATGCTCGGCTTCCGACGCGCGTGCTGAGCGCGGACCGATAGGGCGGCCATGAAGGAGTCGACCGCCCACAGTCACGACGGCCCCTGTACCCCGCGGGCCCCCGCCGCACACCCTGCTCTGGAAGAGGCCTTGGCGCCCACCGCCACGGTGGCCGCGGCCCGGGCACACGCGCTCCCGGCGCTACCGGGCTGAGGATCGCCGCCCGAGCGCCGGTGGCACGGCCGATCAAGGCATCGGTCGAAGCGGCCTGCGGCACCACCTTTCCCCCGCAGACCGGCTCGAAGTGGCCCTGCGCCCCACGTCGCCTGCCGTCGTGGCGGGTTCACCAGGTACCGATCGCGGTTCTCCGGGGCGTCCGGTCTCGGGCGCAGTCGCTCAGTAGTCCGGTTTTTCCCTGGTGACTGGCCGTTGTCGGGGATATCGTCTGCGTCAGCTGTCGTGGTTCGGAACTCCCCTTGCCCACGCCGTAGGTGTGGGTGTTTTGCTGTGCTGTGCCGCAGGGACCAGGGCGATCACCTCCGCTTGTCCGCAGGGTGCGGGCGGGCATCCATCGACTGGAAGGCATGAGCATGGCCACGGGAACTGTGAAGTGGTTCAACGCGGAGAAGGGCTTCGGCTTCATCTCCCAGGACGGTGGCGGCCCGGACGTCTTCGCCCACTACTCGGCGATCAACGCCACGGGCTTCCGTGAGCTCCAGGAGGGCCAGAGCGTGACGTTCGACATCACCCAGGGCCAGAAGGGCCCCCAGGCCGAGAACATCACCCTGGCCTGACCACCCCCTGGCGCCCGCGACCACAGATGCGGGTGCCGATCCCACACTCGCGGGTACGCGAGTGCCTCGTGGAGACCGGAGCCGGTCCGCACCGCCGCGGCGGTGCGGACCGCGGCG